>CAJXLC010000005.1 GCA_913055645.1 uncultured Pseudomonadota bacterium
CTTGCTTATCTCCTTGGGGAATAATAAGCAGATACACAAACTAATTTACAGTCTCGTCAGACTCGATTGATTTATTGATTTTATAAACATGTTAAAACGACTAAATATTGCGATTAACTTTTAATAAAATACAATATTTTAGCGATTAACCTTCACCCAATCAGCACGATGAGTGCTCAAGCATCATACGGGTAGTCGAAGTCCGCCATCGCATTATGTAAGGTTTCATGTTCTGGAATATCCATCAAAAATGCTAAATCTGATACTGGCACATGAGCATTGCGCTCACTCATCCATTGCAACATTTCCAAGTTATTACGCGCTTCACGGCTTAATGTTTCACAATTCAATTGCATATCATCCCCCTTCCCCCGTGTCTCCCACGGTTTGAATGGAACGCATCATGATTCACCTTTATGTCATCATTATGACAGCAATATGACCAAGTATGACATCATACTCTTGAGTAACAAAATAATGGATGCTGTCATTTTATTACTCAATCGTTAGATATTAGTAACGCGACTTGAGTCGCTATTCACCCAAAAGAATCTTTATCTCCGCTTCTGAAAAACCCGCTTGCTCACGGGCATCTAAATTTAAAACACCACCAATGCCCTTAGGGAAATACTTCTCAACCAAAGCAATAAAGGTTTCCGTAGGTTTTAAATAGCGTTCTTTACACACATAACGAAACCAGCGGCTACCCACTTCCACATGTCCAATTTCATCCTTAAAAATAATATCCAATAAGGTGGCTGCATGTGTATCACCCACATTGATGAATTTTTTCTGAATGCCAGGTGTCACATCCAAACCGCGTGCCTCTAACACTCTGGGAACCAATGCCATACGATCCAATACATCATGCGCTGTACTCTCTGCCATTTCCCATAAACCATTGTGTGCAGGATAATCACCATATTCACCACCCAAATGCCGCAAATGGGCTCGAACAAGTTCAAAATGATAGGCTTCTTCAGCAGCTACACGCATCCAGTCACTATAGAACGCCAATGGCATATCATTAAAGCGTTGCGCTGCATCCAAAGCTAAATTAATAGCATTAAATTCAATGTGTGCAATGGCATGCATCATAATTTTGCGACCTTCAAGTGTTCCCATTGCACGCTTAGGCAAATGCTTAGGCAAAACTAATTTAGGGTATTCAGGGCAACCAGGGGCATACACATCAGTAGGCTCGCCAAAAGAGTTGCGAATATCTGCTTTTTTTAAGCCATCAAGTTTACCCATAGCAAACCTTGTGAGACTTAGCTTGTTATCAGGCGAGGATGCCTGCAAAGCTGCACGTACTGCATTAAAAAAATCTGCCATCCATCTCTCCTCGCCCAATGCTTGAGTCTCGACACTCATATCGCCACAATGCGCCAATGTCAGTTACAAACCATGCTCATACGCGCGTTATCGCACTTGCTGCTCTTATGCAAACATCGAAACTTGTCGATGACATTGCCCGTAAAGGTATCTGCGACAGCGATGATTTTCACGCTCTTCTTAACAGCCTATTTGCTAACACTGAAAAAGCTGAAGCTTTATTCGGCGGCAGTAGTCATTTACAAGCAGGTCTTCTGCTTAGCAAACATCTACTTTCTGGCGATAATGTTGAGCAAGCAAAAACAATCATGGCATATACCGCCAGTATCATTGCCGTTGAAAAGAAGCTCAATAAGAATACTGATATATTACAAAGTATTGCTGCTGGCATGCAGCGCATTCAAAAACAAGCCAGCTATTTTGGTAACTCCAGTCATGAAAGCGTCGTTGGTGGTATTGCAGATTTATATGGTCATACCGTGAGCACCATAAAACCACGCATTATCATTCGTGGCAAACCTGAATTTCTACGGCAACATAGCAATACCAATAAAGTGCGAGCATTATTATTTTCTGGAATTCGTGCTGCGCATTTATGGAGACAGCATAAGGGTGGTCATTTAAGGTTGCTTTTTGGTCGCAAAAAACTACTGCATGATATTGATAATATTTTAAAAACACTCTAGAAGTCTGTCTAAAGGTATCATCTCGACCGAAGTGGCGATATCTATTTCATTTCGCCATATCTTGCAAGCAAAGATCTTTCGACGTCGCTCAAGATGACAAGTGGCGTGCATCCGTGCTTGCTAAGAAGTTACGTTTTTTCTTCTTTTTCTGCTAATTCCTTTTCCATTTGTCGTTTACGCCCATGCTCTTCAACAAAGAAGGTTAAATTTGCAATCATCAATGAATAAACAGCAATACCAAAAACCATGGTAAATACAGCCACAATGCGCCCACCATCTGTCACGGGTACAATATCACCATAACCCACTGTTGTGAGCGTGACAAATGCCCACCACAGACCATCAGAAATCTTACCAAACTGCGGATTTGCGCTATGTTCTAAAAGAAAAACAGTCATTCCAAAAATAAAAACGACACCAAAAATCATCGCCATTGCAGCTGGAAGACTTTCCTGTGAAAGAATAACAATATTCAGTATCTTCTTACGATGGGCTTGCAAGAATGCCCCCAGACGTAAGGCTGGTAAAATTCGCACCACCCTCAGGGCTGTAAATAAACGCAACAATGGCGATGCCAGCAATACAATTAATGCCAAATCCAGCCAGTTTGCTTTCAAATAAGCCTGCCGATCCATAGAAATAAACCAACGCCATACAAAAAATGCAAAGAAACAGCTTAGCGCCAGAGGGTCTGCCCACTCAGGCGCTTCTTCCCATAGAGCAACACCTACCGCAACAAGCGTTGTGACAAAAAGCAAGCCATCCAACACTCGCCCAAGCCTGATATGATGCGGCGCTGGCATACTTAGTGGCTCTCACCTGCTTTATGTCCAAAATAAAGTGCCAATGAAACAAGAAAAATACCAGCGCCCATATACAAAATATTCAAAGGATCATCAAAAGTTACATGTAAAACATTTTTGAAAAATGCCACAATAAGAATCATTAAAATCACTTTGCCCAAGCGGTCTTTTAAATCATCCAAGCTATTAATCATTAAGATATTATTGGCATGTTGATCACCATGTGCCGCTTCAATTTTAGAGATAAATAACTCATAAAGTCCCAAACCAAAAATAAGTAATACAGTTGCCAATAAAAAATCATCTACCGCTGTAATCACATGACTCACCACAGTAACATGAAAATCTGGTTTATCTAAGCCAAGAAACATCACTTGAACAAATTCCACCGCCAAATGCCCCATATCCACGGCTGACGATACAAATAACAACAGCATACCAATAATCGATGACCAAACCGCAAGTAAAACGATATAACGTGAATTCCATAATAAATTCTCAAAAAAACCTTTCATCCCTTACTCCCTCAAGCATGTATCCATAACAATTAACTAAAACAACACTAGCAAAAATAAAGCCATTATGATTTTATCGCAGCAAACAGTGCTTTTTCATCCACAATCTTACTATCAACTTTACAGTACAATGATGACTCTTCAACAATTGCCAACGCCTCAACCACACCTTCAACTGTCAACACCCTAGCTTCTACAGCACGTGCCTGAGCTGCATCATCCAATAACACCTGGAATGAACGTGATGCCAAATAAGGTGGTTGTTTCATAGTAATACCTATCACCCACCATACACCCAATAACAACGCAATAATTACAAACACTGAGGCGTAATTTTGCATAGCGGGATGATACATAAAACCACCCAAAACACCGCCAATAAAAGCTCCAAAAAATTGGCTCGTATTAAACACACCAATCGCTGTTCCCTTTGCTCCAACTGGAGCATATTTGGCTACCAACGATGGCAAGCTAGCTTCTAACGTATTAAAACCTGTAAAAAACACCAATAATGCAATAGCAATCCAAAGAATGGATGCATGACCCATCGCCAATATCGCACAAGCTGCAATTAAAAAACTAATAGCAAGCACAAACACCTGTTTCATTTTACGCTTTGCTTCCGCAATAATGATTAGCGGAATCATGAGTACAAAAGAAACTAGCATCACAGGTAAATATAACATCCATTGATCAGATAGTGCTAATAAATTCAATGTTTTATCAGCCAAAACCATAGGTAAAACTACAAACATTGCCGTTAACGAAGCATGTAAAATAAACACGCCCGCATCCAAACGTAAGAGATTTGTATTGCTTAAAATTTGACCAAACATAGGTAGTGTTACTTCACTATCACTATGATGTGAAGATTTTTTGACTTCAGGCACAACCAAATACAGCACCAAAATTGAGCCCAATGCGAATAGCGCTGTAAGCCAAAAAATACCAGCCACGCCAACCCAACTATTTAACAACGGCCCTAGCACCATCGAAATCGCAAAAGAAACACCTATTGTGATACCAATCATCCCCATTGCTTTGGTACGATGTTCATCACGTGTCAAATCAGCCACTAAAGCAGTGATTGCAGCAGCCACAGCACCAGAACCTTGAATAATACGCCCCAACAATACACCCTCAATCGAGGTTGACATGGCAGCAATCACACTACCTATCGCAAATAAAATCATCCCCACCGCAATCACAGGCTTACGACCAAATTTATCCGACATCATACCAAAAGGAATCTGCAACAATGCCTGCGTTAAACCATAAGCACCCAGTGCAATACCCACCAAGTAAGGCCTCTCTAAAGCACCATCCAAACCATGTGCATAGGTTGAGAACACGGGTAAAATTAAAAATAGCCCCATCATACGAAGCCCAAAAATACTCGCCAATGAGGCAGCACCCTTGCGCTCTTCAGCAGTCATTTCCGTAGACATATCTTGTTCTACCACATTTTCTTTTGCCACTTTTTTTCTCCTTTATTTTCATCAAAGCATTCATAAGTCATTATTGTAACTATTCAAATTGCCGCTAATTTACCCATTATTTAAATGGCCAATTACCCAAACCCAAACGTAATACGTTTTCATCATCACACAAGTCCACAACTGTGGTTGGTGTCATCCCACCCCAACCAGCATCAATCAACACCGCTGCCAAATGCTGACATCGCTCTCGCATTTGATCAGGATCAGTCGCAATATATTCTTCATCAGCAAACTGCATCGAGGTTGCCAACAAAGGCTCACCCAATTCATCCAATAGCATCGAACACACCGCGTGACTCGGCATACGAATACCTACATCTTTACGTTTTCCAAACACCCGCTTGGGTAGTGACCCCGTAGCTGGTAAAACAAATGTATAAGGACCAGGTAAACAATGTTTCAAAATACGATGCGCTTGATTATCCATACTTACATAATGAGAAGCTTGTGATAAATCGGACACCACCAAAGACCACAAATGTTTATCATCAAGCTGACGCAACTGACGCACCACAACTTGAGCCTGCAATGCTTGCGGAAGCATCATGATTGCATACGTTGTTTCTGTAGGCACGATAGCAAAACCACCTTGCCTCAATACATCCGCTGCCCTACGAATCTGACGAATTTGAGGGCGCTCTGGCTGTACTCTTACATGCTCAAATACTTTTAACACCGCTTAAAATCCCAATGCTCCTTTCAGACCTTTTTGTATTTGTTGCTTAGGAGTCAAAGGCTGCGCGCTGGGTTTAATCTTTGCGGGCTTATTCTTAGCAGGCTGAGCATGCTTACCACCCAACAAACCACCCAAGACTCCGCCTACACCACTAGCGCCACTACCCACTATACCACCTGCATTTTCAAGCACTGATTTTGCATCCAGCTCAGGTTTAATACTTGGAGATGCAAATGGCCCATAAATATGCAAAGGTACAGATAAACCTTTACGTACAGTCAACGTGTCACCCTGACCGACCAATGAACCTACCAACTTAGGACGTACATGATAATCAAGGTTTGAGCTAGGTAAATTTACAATACCTTTACCGGTCAAACGAAACAATGGTGAAGCCATAAATAAATCATTATTCGTCGCGATACCATTGCGAATTTTAAAGCTGGCTTGTAATTGTGCAAAATCAGTATATTTCGGACCAGCTGATGCTTGCGTACCAAGCGAAGATAAATTACGTAAGGCACCTGCAATATCAAAGCCTTTCACACGACCATTCTGCAACAATAATTGTGCTGTACCATTCAAAGAAGCCATCGCTGCCTTGGGCAGCAAACCTGTCGCCCTCAAATTGGTATCCAACTGCATGGTTCCATCCAATAAATCCGTATCTGCCACAGCTTGTAATACAGGTTTTAGTTTCAACCCTGAAATATGAATCGATTCCGTCCACGTTGCTGGATAACGATTTACATTCAAACCAGCCGTTTCTCGAACCTGTCCTTCTGCCAAATCAAAACTTAAGGGGGCAAGCTTAAATACACCACGTTCACCTTTTAGCGTTCCACGCAAATGCCCCAGTTCCAAACCTCGCATGAATAGTTGCTCAACCTGTAATTGCATCGATACGCGCCAAGGCTTTAAAAAACGCAAATCTGGCTCAACAGCAGCTTGTGTAGATGCCTTTGTTGTCGCCCCCGATGTCGCTGATGATGTCTCATGAGCAGCCTTATTTTCAGAAGCTTGTGGCTGCGGCAACCAAGGATCTAGGTGCAAAGTCTTAGCCGCCAAACGCAAACGGATATTGGGCGCTTTTGCAAATCCAATATTGCCCGACAACTGCACAATTTCACCATCCAAGAGCAGTTGCATATCCCGTAAATCAACACGATCTGTTGTGCCTGCAAGCGAAGCCCCCACCTTTAAAGTGTTCCACGGAGCAGGGTGTGCTGCATACATCTGATTCAACTCTGGTAACAAGCCTGCCAACCATGCACGTTGAATCTTTTTACCCTGAATCCGTAACGTATAACGTGGTGTTTTACGCAACTGTTTCACATCCCCTTGCATAGCAAATAAAGCTTTATCATTGATACCAATCCCAACATGGTTCAAGCGCAAGGCATCCGCATTTGGCATTTCAACTTTCCAATCCAATGCAATATTCATAGCTGCCGAGAGTGCCCCCTCTCCAGCCAATAAACGAACACCATCAGGTCGTTGTTCTAATTGTGTATTTAACATCACACTTGCTTTGTTTATATCACCCAACTGCGCAGGAAAAGAGCCAATCCATGCTGCAAATGATTTTAAACGAATCGCATCGCTCTTAAGCGATAGATGAAGAGGCAGCTTGTTTACATCCAACTTGGATAAATCGCCCACAGGACCAAGCTGTGCATCCACATCAACCTTATCATCATTCAAACGTGCCGAAATCTGTGCTTGAATAGGACGATTCAATTGCACATCATCCAATTTCACCTGCATATCCGTCAACGCCATGCGTACACCCGACTGTGCATCCTGCCATAGGAACTTACCATCGCGCAGTTGTAGTGATTGTGCGCTAAAAGCAGCCAGAGCCGATTCGCTTTTTTTATTTTGCTTTCCTGATGCAGGTGTATCTTTTGCATCACCTTTAAGCGCTGTCATTGATTCTGATGAGGCAGGCAATAAATCTTCCCAGTTTCCCTCACCTTTGGCATTACGCTCCAAAAAGACTTCTGGTGCATCGAGCTTAAAACGGGCAACTTCTAATGTTTGGCTTAATAATGGTAAGAAGGCCACCTGCACATCAAGATGCTTTACCTTTAAAAAGTCACGCTCTGAAAAGCCTTTGCGGTTTGCCAATACAACATCATCCAAGGTAACGCCAACCCAAGGAAACAATGAAGCCTTCAAGCCACCAATTTTCAATGTGCGTCCTGTTGCATCCTCTACTTGTTGCTCAATTTGTTGTTTATAATCTTCCACATTCAAGAAAAAAGGTGCAAGCAGCAACAAAATGACCACGACTGCCAATACACTTAGGCTATATTTAATAATTTTCTTCATCATTCCTCCAACATATCAATCATTCACCAACTGTACACAACCAACTTTAAAACATGATGTGTATTTATTACGCTCTACGAGTTTTTAAGGAAAGCAATCCAGTAATTCCTCAAAACTATACAACACCTTATCAGCACCTTCATCATACAAAAGTTGTGTGTTTTCAGAGCCAAAGGCTACCCCCAAGGCACGTACCCCTGCAGCTTTTGCCATTTGCATGTCAAAATGCGAGTCTCCAACTAAGGTTGTATTATCAGTCTCAACACCCAGCTCTTCCATGCATTCGAGTGCCATCGCAGGGTGCGGCTTGGAATTACAGCAATCTGCTGTTCGCCAAGTATAAAAGTACGATGCTAAATCAAAACGTGACAACACACGCTCCAAACCATCTTTGGATTTCCCTGTCACCACTGCCATCCAATAACCACGTTGCTTTAATATACTTAAAACATCTAACACCTTTGGATACAAGCGAATATCTTTTTCAAAAGACCCGTAATGCTCGCGGTAATCCTGTGCAATCGTAGCTACAAGTTTTGTTGAGTGATGATCTTGTTTGTGTAACAGCCCCTCAACTACACCATCCAAAGACATACCCAAAGCTGCTAATACATCCGTACTATTCGGTGCTGTTAATGCACTATCTTCAAATGCCTGTTGAATAGATCGTACAATAACCATATTTGAATCCGTTAGCGTACCGTCACAATCAAATAAAATAAGTTGACTCATTGCTCTACCTTTTTCACAGCTTTCCAAGCTTTTTCACTGCGTTTTACCTGCCAAACCAAAGCTTTATTCACTGCCACAACCGCATCACCACCAGCTCTTCGAACATAGGTAGAAAGCAAGTCACTACCCTGTTTACCAACTGTCATATCCAATAACACAACACCTTGAGCATCCATACATTGCACACGTACACCACGATGAAGCAACCCTAAATCAGCATCATAATCATGTTTGCGTGTCACCACCCGAATCACCTGCATGTCCGCCAAATCATCAAGCAAACGTAAAACAGCATCTTGCACAGCCAAATCACCATGACCCAATCGCCATTTTCCATCTTTTAAACTTAAAATAATATCGTTATAACTCTGTTTCTGAATCGTTATGTTCACAACCTCTTTCACTGCAATCGGTGACCACACATCCATGCGCTGCGATTGCGATGTTGGCTGCTGCCAAAGCCACAATACCGCCCATAACAACACCAAAATAGATACTGCCCACGCTACTTTTTTCATTTATTTAGAACGTTCCAAGGGATGATTTAAACGCCACCAACGCCATAGTCCAAACAGCAACATAAACAAAGGCAACCCAAACAACCACAGTGTTTTAAATACCAACTTCCCACTTTGGCTTAATGCCGCCAATGGACGCTCGGTTACACCCCGCGAACGCAGCCCAATCAAAGCCTCATCATGACTCAACCAATCCAAACTATTCAAAGTCAAGATCAATGCTGAACCATCCATAAATTCATCATCGAGCAAGCCTGGAGAACCGAACACCAATAAACGTCCGTCCTTCACATGTGTTAGTAAATCTCCCTTTTCACCTTGCGGTATTTTTTTAAATGCTGATGTCATATCACCTTCAAATGCCAATACGAGCACTTGAGATTTTAGCTGTAAACCTTTAAAGCGTTTATCCAATGCCATTAACGGATACACATCAAAAGGAGGTCCATCTTGCACCGCTGCCGACGATGATGATTGTAAAAGCACCTGAGCTTTATCATTAACTGCCAATAATGGCGAAACAAACGGTATCGAAACCGACTCCAAGCCTCGACTAATCACATGCGACTTATTCAAATCTAAGACATTGGGCACAAAGGGGTAATCCACTTGTGATTGAAACACGCCATTACGAACGACCACTCGCTGTGCTCGCTTATCCATCACCAAACCAGGTTCCACAGATACCTTTAAATCTTCACGCACCCAATCATTGCTAGAAGGCTCAACAGCTTGCACATCAAAGCCTTTCGATAACGCGGGTCTAGCATTGCCTGCCAAAACCCAAACACCACCACCATGCATGCGAAATTGATCCAAATGAAAACGCCAAAGCTCTGATGGTGATGATGTCATACCATCGACAATCACAGCTCGCACATCATCAGAAATAGCTGCCTTGGTCAAATCCAGCGATACAAACTCATAATCATCTTTCATCCATGCAGAAAAGCGACGCAGTTCATCTAATCTATGCGCACCAAAACTCGATGTTAAGCCAATCTTCACGCGACCTTTACCCGTCAACTTCTTAATTTTTTTAGTGAGCAGGTATTCAAAACCCTCTTCACTTTGCACCACAGAAATTACCTCTTTACGATCCAAATATTCCAATACAATCGCCAAATAGCCTTGTTTAACCTGCGCCCTATCATTTTCTACTAGCTGCACTTGCACCTTAGGAATATTTAGGGCCTTAAGCGAAGCCAATACATTGGCATCCGAGGCAGGATCCATCACATCGAAGCCCACCTTACCATGCCCTGCCTCATCATAAGACTGCAGCATATCCTCAATAAAGCGTTGCAAACGCCCATAAGGTTGCGGCATATCCGATGTGATATAAGCACGAATCATCAAAGGTTCATCCAGCGCATCAAGCACCTGCTTGGTTGAATCAGACAAGCTGTAAATTTGATCTTCTGTCCAATCACTGCGTATATGTGAAAGGTTTGCCAAAGTAAAAAGCAGCCCTCCCAACAACAATACAAGCACCACGCGCATCCATGCTGAACGACGCATGACTTTACGTTGATCTATCAATGCATGCTTACTCATTTAGCGCCACCTTCGACGTTCAAGCTCAAACCATGTTAGACTTAAAAACAAACCACTCATTGCGATAAAAAACATCACATCAGATAAACGTATCAAACCACGCAACATCGACTGATAATGCGCTAACGGGCTTAACAAGACCAACCAGTCTTGCACTGCTGGAGAAAAAGTCGGCATCGCCTTTGAAAGTAAAAACACCAACAGCAACATCACAAAACCAAGCACATAAGCCACCACTTCGTAACGGGTGATTGCCGAAGCATACAAACATACTGCGGCATATGATGATGCCAATAACACTGCTGCAAAATAAGATGCCAACACTTGCCCGACATCTAAATTCCCCAGCCATGAAAGTGTTAAAGGGTATAATAAAGTCAACGCGAGCAATACCACAACCTGCACCCATAGTGCTAAATATTTCCCCCATACAATGCTCATGGTTGTAATCGGCATAGTTGCCAATAGTTCAAATGTACCACTGCGTTTTTCATCTGCCAGCATACGCATTGCCATGGCTGGAATAAAAAACATCAACAACAAGGATAAAATAGAAAACCAGCCGCGCATATCGGCTTGTCCAATCAGAAATAAATTACTTTCAAAGAAAAAACCACATACGATTAAAAATGCAATTGCCATCACATAACCCAGTGGGGTATCCATCACAACGCGCCACTCTTTGCGGCACAAACTTATGATTTGAAACCATGCGCTACTCATAAAGCTCGCCCTGTTAAACGATGAAAGACATCTTCCAATGAGGTTTCTTGTGCATGCATCTCAAGCAACACCCCACCCACTGCAACAACCGCTGAAAAAACCGACTCAGCCAAAGCAATGCTGTCATCCGAATGCCGAAATATAAGTTTTGTAACCTCACTTTCTTCAACAGTATGCATATCGACTTCACAACCCTCATATTGCTTGCATATCGCTGCCACCACAGCATCAGCATCACCGCGCATACATACATCCAACCGTAAACCTGAAGATGAACGTGCAATCAACTCATCCCGTGTTCCAAGCGCTCGTAATTCACCACCGTCTATAATCATCATACGATCACATACCGCATCCACTTCCGATAATACATGTGAAGACAACAATACAGTTTTTTTCTCGCCCAAATGACGAATGAGTTGACGAATTTCAACCATTTGATTGGGATCAAGCCCCGTTGTTGGCTCATCTAAGATAAGGCAGTCAGGATTGTGCAACATACTTGCCGCCAGCCCTACCCGCTGACGATAGCCCTTGGATAATTCATCAATACGCTGATTCAATCGTCCTTCTAAACCACATGCTACACTCATTTCACGAATTTTATCGTTTAGTGTTGCTTCTGGAATGCCATACATACGTCCCATAAATGATAAGTGCCCATGCACATTTAAATCACTATAAGAAGGTGCATGTTCTGGCAAATAACCAACTTGGCGCCGCACCTCCAAATCTTGCTGAATATCAATGCCATCCATGCTTGCCGTACCCGAAGATGGCGGCAAAAAGCAGGTTAACATTTTCATAGTTGTGGATTTCCCTGCCCCGTTAGGACCTAAAAGCCCCATCACCTCACCACGTCGAACATGAAAACTTAAATCACGAACAGCATATTTCTCACCATATAGGCGGCTTAATTTGTCGGCTTGAATCATAGGTAGAGCATTCTAAAAGCTCTCGAAACAAGGTCAACTAACGACTTTGATTTAATTCTAAATCCAGTTGTACCCCATGTTCATAAAAATTTCTCAACCATTCACTTATTTCAGCAACTGGCTTGGGTCTACTAATAAAATAACCTTGAATAAAATCGCATCCCATAGCAGCAAGGCTCTCCCAATCTTCACGGTTTTCCACACCTTCTGCCACCACCCGCAATCCTAAATTATGCGCCATGTTGACAACGGTCTGCACAATCACCAAATCATTTTTATACTCATTCATACCCATGACAAAAGAGCGGTCTATTTTCAACTCATCCAGTTGCAAATGCTTTAAATAAGCAAGTGATGAATAACCTGTGCCAAAATCATCTATCGATACATCAATATTCATATCATTAATTTCAGCCAATGTTTTTGAAGCTTGATGGGGATCATCCATCAATGTGTTTTCAGTAATTTCTAACGCAAATACATGATCGGGAACTTGGTATTTGCGTTTAAACTCCGCCACACGCTCCACCACATGTTCTTCTTGTAAAAAATTGGCCGATATATTTATCGATACACACACAGGCAAGCCATCTTGATGCCATACTGCACATTGTTTCATGGCGGTTTCCAGCACCCACCATGTCATTGGAATAATCAACTCTGAATCTTCAGCCAAAGGAATAAACTGATCAGGAAAAACCATGCCTTTTTGTGGGTGATTCCAGCGAATCAAGGCTTCTACAGATAACCGGTGACTGCCATCCATCTGCACTTGTGGTTGATAATAAAGCTCCATACCATCCGATTTAATCGCATGGTTCAATTCTTTAAGCAATGACATACGCTCAATGCTATTTTGATCTTGCATGACATCATAAACGGCAGTTTTTAAGTTTCTCTTCTTAGCATAATACATCGCCACATCTGCCCGACGCATCAATGTATCTAAATTATCACCATGGGTTGGAAACTCAGCAATGCCAATACTCGCTTCCACTGAGAGTATTCTACCCTCACATTCAAATGGCTGACTTAGCACCTGTTGTAATTTTAACGCTACTTTTTCTGCGTCACTGGCATCATTATTAAACAAAAGAATCGCAAATTCATCACCGCCAAGTCGAGCCAAAACATCCGATGCGCGCAATGAGCCAAGCAAACGTTCGGCAACCTCTCTAAGTACCAAATCTCCAGCTTTATGACCAAGGGTATCATTGATATGTTTAAAATCATTCACATCCATAATAAGCAAACTAGAGCACTTCTTCTGACGTGCTGACAATTTAAACACCTGCTCTGATCGAGATAACAAAAGCCTTTTATTGGGAAGCCCTGTCAGGGCATCATGCATAAACTGGTGCTCCATACTGCGTCGTTGACGCTCCAACTCCAATGACAACTGACCAAGCTGTTGCTTCGACTCATTGCGTTGTTGTAAAACATGCCCCTGCCTACCATGCAACAATTTTAATAAGTTTGCTGCCGACATATCTGCAAGATCTTGCTGTTGCATAACAACATCGACCTCTACTGTTTTAAAAAAGTCGGTTTTCTCCTGCCAACAATCCCCTTCAATAAGTAATTGATATGCTTCTGATGGCTTATGAATACTACAACACATGTGCACAACATCAGTAGTTGAACAATGTGCGGCAACGGTTTCTGCAAATACTTCAGCAAGTCTCTCATCCATACCAAGTGCCTGCACTAAGCCCAATATTTTATAATAAGCAATAATATTTGCAGGCTGTGGTATATCAAAGTCAACCTTTGTAAGATTATCCATACTCACCTTGCCCAATCATTGAAATAAAAACAAATGACACTTTCAAAATATTCTTAAACCTTAAGAAGTCTCATGTGATTCACATGTACTACCTTCCCCAATTACAATGAGTTCAGCAATATTTTCACGGTATTCACTCCATGAATGGCGAGAAACTGGATTGCCAAAGGGGTTGATAACAATCTGAAATTGACGAAGACAGCCAAAATCTTCCTCACGAGGAAAGAACTTGCGAATAACATCCTGTAACGGATCACTCCAAACAAAACTTTCCTTTAATCGATAACCAATCCAAACATAACCTTGAGCAAGCAGTTGTGCAGACAAAGCTTCCGCATCGTCATCCAATGGTTTATCAACCTGTAAAACCTGCAACTCCATTTCATCACCCTCACCAACATCGCCCATCAAATCGTCAATAGTATGCCGCAAAGTGCGTTGTAATTCATAGGACTCAGGGCTCTCTGAAGCATACATATGAAAGCTGGTATGCGCGACATAGGTTGCATAAAATTCATCAGGAACAAGCACATGAATTTCCAAAGGAAACTTAAAACGATACAGTTCCTCCTGCAATAGACGTGCCTGCTCACGATTTTCAAGTATAGGGAAAACATCAGGCTTTGTACCTGCCGCATTGATTAGCGTCACCATATGGGATAATACCGTAGATATGCTTGCATACGCATGCGCGCGCAGGTGAGCAGAGCGCGACAAAAGAATCCGATTGGCATCAGCAATATAATCGCGCAAAAAATTCATATCAGTGAAATTCCAAGGCACCATAGTGATCTTAATGCGTTCATTCGCACCTTCTCTAACAGCACAACGCCTACGTAAATAAGCCACTTGTTCCGCGCAATCTTCCTCAGAAAGATCATCAAGTATTGTAACCTCAATGTACTCAAATTCATCCAGCAACCGCTGCAACAGCAAAGGTAAACTACCAACCCAACCAGTAATCAGAAGTTTTAATTTTCTGCTATGCTCTACCACGCGCAACCCAGTCGGTAATTCTTCACAGATCGGTTTCGACAGTTCATGCAAATGCTTAATTGTGTAGAAAGTTTCAGCATGCAATGCATTGGAATTAATCGAAATCCCCAGTAGCGAAGGAATACGCAATGGCAACGACATCTCGGCTGCCTTGTATAGTGGTCGAACTTTTCCATCATCACCAACCAACGCAACCAGCGTTACGCCCCGCATCATCAGACGTGCAGCAAGTACCGTGAGCGACATTGATTTGGAATCATCGGGCAACGACAACATGATTTCGCCATTTTCCAACTTCAACAAACCGCCCCATTCGCAAATTTGCAGTGATGATTCTTCCGTGCGTTCTGGAATCGTCAAACGTTCCATGACCTGGTCAAAATCGCGATAAACTAGGATATTACGGAACATATTGGCACGCACATCAGCACGCGACTGCACAACCGTCGGTTTATCATAAAAGCTCTTTATATCCCAACCAATTTGCAGCATATGGTGATGACAATCCAGATGTGGATGAGCCATGCCAGGGGTCGTAAAGTTAAGATAAATATTAGGACTAACCGTACGAATAGCAATCAACGAAAAAGTAGCCTGAGCCAAGTTATCCGCACCTGAATATCCATCAGGAATATTAACAATCGCTTGCCTAGCATGGGCGATATTCACCCGCTCTAAGGAACTAATTTGTTCCATATCTCCCCAACGGTAAGATACCCATGAATGTTCAATGAGCTCAGGAGGAATCTTGTCATCATTATTTAGAATGACTAATTTTAATTTGGAAAAGCTACGCTCAGAAATAGTTTTCAACTGTGTAAGAATAAAAGGAGCCACCTCAGACCAACCCAGCATCACCATATGATTGGTAATATTCAAACGTTCATTACGCAACTTGAGCATCAGCCCTGATACAATACTGGCACCAATACCAATAAAAAATGCAAAGATAAATACACCGATAACAACGGCAATCACTGAAATAATGGTAATTTCATTACCATCTGGATAGGAAATGGAATTCCCTGGATCGGTAAATAAACGGAAGGCAAACCAAATGGGGGCCAACATGCCTTTATCGTTGGCATCACTTTGACCATTCTGAGTATAATCAAACTCTGGCATGGTATAATGCCCGATAACACCAGCACCAATCGACAACACTGCCAAAAGCAGAACAATCAGGTTGATTTCTTGCATAAACTGCCCTTCTCGCATGACACCCTTTAGATTACGAATAATCACCATCCAAGGGCGAAGCAAACGAATCAAACGCAGCATACGCAGAGCGCCGCCATACGGAATAAATGCAAAAGCTGGGATCATCACGATTGTGGCAACCGTATCAACCCACCAAAAAGCCCACTCGGAGACCCTATCCTTTTTCGTTTCAAACCTAGTATTGCGTATGATGATAAAACGAATCGCCAGTTCAACACTGAAGAAAATAATAATAACCCACATCAGCGTGTCTTGGGCGAAGAATGACAACAAGATAATCAATGAAATCATCATGCCATAAGTCGGTGAATACATAGCACTCTGCAAGTCAATATAACGGAACATCCGAAGTGTGCGCAGCAAATATACTGCACGCAAAAGACGCACGGCTGCAATATCCTCCACCGGAATAGCGATATTCAATACTGTGATTAATAGTGAAAGTACACCAACGATGTCTAGCACAAGAAATAACGTATCCAATTTATGATTCATCGAGGAGCGGTAAGGATTGGTTCGTCGCTTATAAAGCATAATCAAAAAACGTAGAATCAACTCCATGGAGAAGACCAAAAATAGGGCTCCTGCTAAAAGCTGATTATGCATGAATGATAAAGCAATCAACCCCATCATTAAGAACCCAAAGCGAGGGTGCATCAACACCCATTCCATATGATGGTAAAAAAGTGGTCTATCATTGAATACGGATTTCATATAAACCTCATCTTAATTCATACCCGAAATTCATCACAAAACTATTGCTTATCGCATAAAACTTGAACTGAGCCATAAGCAGTTTTATGATTTATAAGTTATGTGTTTCATTCGTGATTGTTAGTCATTGCTTTGGTTTTTTTCTTTGCTTCGCTTAACTACGCAAGGTTAATGCCATATATTTGGGTCTTTTTTCACTCACATTGTGATGATATACCTTTAAATGATTATCATCATAAACCATTCAATACAAAACAAGGATTTATACAAACCATGGATATATTAGCCGCACAATTAACGCAAAACTTCGGGAACACCATTGATTGATAGCCACTGTCATTTAGATGACCCACGTTTTTCAAGCGATTTAGAAGCGGTGCTTTTACGTGCCAATCAATCGGATATTCAACACTTGGTTATTCCTGGGGTGCAGCATCAGCAATGGTCTATACAGTTACTTTTAGCAGAGAACCATCAAAATATTTCCAATGCTTTTGGCATTCATCCATGGTATTGCGAGCAACATAATGATGCGGATTTACAACAACTTGAAACGTTGTTGCCTCATGCCGTGGCTGTGGGTGAATGTGGGCTTGATTTCACAGCGGATAAACCAGCAGAGGATATACAGCAATATTTTTTTCAAAAGCAACTAGAACTCGCACAAAAATTTGATTTACCACTTATAATTCACAGTGTTAAATCAGCAGATTCAGTGGCAATACAATTACGCTCTTACCCACAGCTTCGTGGTGTAATTCATGGGTTTTCGGGTAGTATACAGCAGGCTAACAACTTCATAAATTTGGGTTTTTATATTGGTATCGGCACACGTTTATTGCAGCAAAGAGGTCAAAAAAACAATACCTTGTTACGCGAAATACCACTAGAATTGACACTCTTAGAAAGCGATGCTCCTGATGGTTTAGGTAAACACCAGCGTAATGAACCAGCCAACTTGATTGATGTCGCACAGGCACTGGCACATGCTAAAAATATTCCGTTAGAATTCGTGCAAAAACAATGCACATCAAATACCAAGGAGCTTTTTTCATTATGAGTCAAAATATCAACCCACTTCACGAGCGTACCCATATTCTTGTTGGTGATGAAGGTATTACTAAACTTGCCAGTAAACATGTGCTTATTGTTGGACTTGGTGGTGTGGGTGGTGCTGCCACAGAGGCAATTACACGTATTGGTATTGGTCATATCACCTTACTTGACCACGATGTAGTTGGTTTATCCAACCTCAACCGCCAACTCATCACCCTACAATCCAACCTTGGTGAAAAGAAAACAAGCGTTGCCGCCAAACGTATCGCAGACATCAACCCCGATGTTCAGGTCAGCATACGTGATGAATTTATTCATCCCGATAATGTCGAAGCACTATTAGCAGAACTAAAACCTGACTATGTATTGGATTGTATTGATTCAGTCGTGTGTAAAGCTGCATTGATTCATGCATGTCAAAAAGCAGGTATTGCCATTGTCACTAGTCTTGGTGCGGGTGGTCGTTTTGATGTTAGCAAGGCAGAAGTCACCACATTGAAAAAAACGCATACCTGTGGTCTGGCTCGCGCCTTACGTGCTCGCTTACGAAAAATTGGCGGCTCACTTGATCATCCTGTGATTTTTTCATCCGAGCCCGCCATCAATGCTTCAGCTCATGAAGCAATTCCAGGTGATCCCAATGCAAGACCGCGCGCAACCAATGGCACGATTTCATATTTACCCAATATCTTTGGTTTTATGACAGCAGGTTATGCCATTCAACACATGTTAAAAGACGACTAACCTATCACGCATCGTTTGATAAAAAAGCAGTGCTATCTATTTATGGCATTCTTGTTACTATGCGCGCGATTTTATAGGTCTCCGAACTAATTCGGTGACACTCTGAGGTAAACATTATATGTCACGCAAATTACGCAATATTGCCATCATCGCTCACGTGGATCACGGCAAAACTACACTGGTTGATGAGCTGCTAAAGCAGTCTGGAACATTTGATGATGTTCGCGAAGAACAAGATACCTGTGTGATGGATTCCAATGCTATTGAAAAAGAGCGTGGCATTACCATCCTAGCAAAAAATACAGCCATTGATTATGGCGACTATCACATCAACATCGTTGACACCCCAGGCCATGCGGACTTCGGCGGTGAAGTTGAACGTGTATTAAACATGGTAGATGGCGTGGTTTTATTGGTAGATGCGGCAGAGGGCCCTATGCCACAAACTCGCTTTGTAACCTCTAAAGCTTTGGCTTTGGGCTTGAAACCCATCGTTGTAGTCAACAAAATTGACCGTGATGGGGCTGATCCCGATGCGGTTGTAGACAAAACTTTCGATTTGTTTGCTGCTTTGGGTGCAACCGATGAACAACTTGAATTCCCTGTTGTATTTGCATCTGCGAAAAATGGCTATGCCATGATGGATCACACTGAAGAATCCGACAATATGATTTGCCTATTTGATACTATCCTTGAACATGTCGAAGCACCATCGGGTAGTGCTGATGCACCATTGCAAATGCTTGCGACCACTTTGGACTGGGATGAATATATCGGACGTATCGTGATTGGTCGTCTTGCTAATGGTCGTGTAAAAACAGGCCAAGAAGTCACTGTGATTCATGCTGATAGCACAGCCGAAAACTTTAAAGTGACCAAACTATTGGGCTTTAAAGGTTTGGATCGCATTGAAGTGCAAGAAGCTGAATGTGGCGACTTGGTTGCTGTTGCTGGTCTTGAAAATATTAACATCGGTGAAACCATGGCAGATAAAGCAGAGCCTATTGCATTACCTGTGATTCATGTGGATGAACCTACGTTGAGCATGGAGCTGCATGTAAATAACTCTCCACTTGCAGGAACTGAAGGAAAATTCGTAACCACACGTCAAATTCGTGAGCGTTTGTTTAAAGAAGTACGTACCAACGTAGCAATGAAAGTAGAAGAAACTGATTCTGCGGATATCTACAAGGTTTCTGGTCGTGGTGAGCTACAGATTGGTATTTTACTTGAAAATATGCGTCGTGAAGGCTTTGAAATGGCGGTTTCTCGCCCGACTGTAATTGTTCGCACCATTGACGGTGTGAAAAAAGAGCCTTATGAACATGTCACCATTGATGTTGAAGCTGAATATCAAGGTACTGTGATTGAGAAAATGGGTGTTCGTGGTGCTGAAATGACCAGCATGGAAACAGCTGATGATGGTATGACTCGTATTGAGTTTATTGCGCCAACCCGTGGCTTGATTGGTTATACCTCTGAATTTATGACCGATACACGTGGTACAGGTATCATGAACCATGTATTCCATGAATATGGCAATTTTGTAGGTCAACTACCAGGTCGTCAGAATGGTGTATTAATCTCTATGGCTGCTGGTGAAACGGTTGCTTTTGGTATGTGGAAGATTCAAGAACGTGGTAAGTTGTTCTTTGGCGCTAATGTTAAAATTTATGAAGGTATGATTATCGGTATTCATGCCCGTGATAATGATTTGGTTGTGAATGCAACACGTGAAAAGAAACTGACCAATGTACGTTCATCAGGTACCGATGAGGCTGTGAATTTAATTCCACCTGTTAAGCTTTCATTGGAACGTGCAATTGAATTTATTGCAGATGATGAGTTGGTAGAAATTACACCGAAAAACATTCGCCTGCGTAAACGTTTACTCACTGAAACTGAACGTAAACGTAGCACACCTAAGAAAGTTAAGTAATTAACAAACTCGATACATAATCAAGGTCGCAGCTAACCCCTGCGACCTTTTTTTGTGCTTCTTAAAGTGAAGTCTCTCGGCATTAAAATACCGAGCATCATGAAGATGCAAGAGATTCCTGTTTCAACGAAGCGGCTTGTATTTTCTTGATAGAAAATACAGAGGCCTTCTTCTCCACAGGCGTTAATTCGGGCGCTTCCATCCCTATTTTTTGAATGTTTTTGGCAGCGTTAATATCCCTGTCATGGATGGTTAGACATTTTGGGCATGTCCAATCTCTGTCAGAGAGTTTCAATGCGTCATGCTTGTAGTCACATCCTTGAGTTGAGCAAAGCTTACTGGTTGGCTCCCATTGTCCAATTTGAACAATGATTGACCCTTTCCACAAAGCCTTGTATTTTAACTGCCTAACAAACTCACTCCAGCCACAATCGGATATAGCTTTTGAGAGATGTCGGTTTTTCATCATACCCTGCACATTTAGCGATTCGAGATAGATCACTTGGTTTTCGTTTACTATCCGTTTGCTTTCTTTGTGTAGGAAATCTTTCCTTTGGTTGGCAATCTTTTCATGAATTTTTGCCACGCAAAGTCGTTGTTTCTTTCGATTTAATGATCCTTTCTGTTTACGCGATAATTTGCGCTGTGCTCTTTTTAACTTTATTTCAGCATCATGAAGAAACTTGGGCGCATTGATCTTATTGCCATTGGATTCGGTAATCCCCCCGAAAAATAATAGGAGTTATAAGTAGAATTTTCTATTATGATTCAAAAAGGGGATTTTACATGAAGAAATCACGGTATTCTGAAAGCCAAATTATGAATATACTTAAACAAGCTGAGGCAGGCATTCCTGTTCCAGAGCTTTGCCGAGAACACGGAATGAGTTCTGCATCATTCTATAAATGGCGCAGCAAATACGGCGGCATGGATGCATCCATGATGGTTCGAATGAAAGAGCTTGAATCAGAGAATCGTCGATTGAAACGAATGTATGCCGAAGAGCGTTTAAAGTCTGAAATTATTCAGGAAGCAATGGCAAAAAAGTGGTAAAGCCATCTGCACGATGTGAGATGGCTAAGAAGGCAGTTAGTCTTAAAGGGGTTAGTATTCGTTTGGCATGTTGTGCATTTACAATCAGTCAAACATGTTACCGATATGAATCTAAACTACAGCCCGAAAATGAAATTATTGCAGACTGGCTGATACGACTCACCCAGAATCAAGTGAACTGGGGCTTTGGTTTGTGTTTTCTGTATCTGCGTAATGTGAAGGGTTATCGGTGGAACCATAAGCGTGTGTATCGTATCTACAGGGAGCTTGAACTGAATTTACGCATCCGACCAAGGAAACGGCTGAAACGAGACAAACCAGATGCACTGGCTGTGCCTGAAGCTATCAATGAATGCTGGTCGATGGACTTTATGCATGACCAGCTTGGGGATGGACGTAATTATCGACTATTTAATGTTATTGACGATTTTAATCGTGAAGGATTAACCATTGAAGCTGATTTATCTTTGCCTGCAATCAGAGTGATTCGCGCTTTGGATCAGGTGATTGAATGGCGTGGTAAGCCCAAAAGGATTCGTAGTGATAACGGTCCTGAATATATCAGCCATTTACTCAAAGATTGGGCTAAAAGAAATGATATTACATTGGACTTTATCCAACCAGGAAACCCACAGCAAAATGCGTATGTTGAACGTTATAATCGGACAGTGAGATACGATTGGCTATCACAATATATTTTCAAAAGTATCAAGCAGGTTCAAGAGCATGCAACACGATGGTTATGGACGTACAACAATGAACGACCTAACATGGCCATTGGCGGTATAACTCCAATTCAAAAATTGGCGTTAGCTACATGAAAACTTTCTACTTTTAACTGAGGTTAAAAATGGGGGGATTACCATTCCACCAGGAAATCTTTTATGCCAAGGTCAATGCCAACCGTGCTTGTTTTTGATTCAACTTTTGAAATAGGGGTTTTGTGTTCGATTCTTTCTTCAACAGCGATGGAAACATGGTACTTCCCTGATGGTGACATAGTGATAGTTAGGGAACATAATTTTTCAACCTGTTTCAAACTGCGATGAAATACGGTTTTAATGCCAGTCTTGAGTTTTGGTATGAATATTTGGCCATGTTTCACATTTACCGTGAAATGTTGCGGCACAGTAAATGATTCACGGATTCCTTTCTTTTTGAAAGATGGATACCCAGCTTTTAATGATTTATTAAAAAAGCGTTTATAGGATTTTTCAAGACAAATCGCAGCTTCCTGAAGACTTTGTGAGTTAACATCTTTAAGCCAAGCATATTCATCTTGTTTCTTTAACAATGGAATAAGTTTCTTACATTCTAATCCACTTATGGAAATACCGTCATTTTTATAAGCATTTGAGCGTATAGAAAGCAGGTGGTTATAAACAAAGCGAGTGCAGCCAAAGTGTTTTGAGAAAAACA
Organism: uncultured Pseudomonadota bacterium; assembly: GCA_913055645.1. GTDB lineage: Bacteria > Pseudomonadota > Zetaproteobacteria > Mariprofundales > Mariprofundaceae. The sequence continues at coordinate 23,242 of CAJXLC010000005.1, forward strand.
CGCGCTGCTCATCCGTTGGATAGATTCGGAATTTGTATGCTTTATTTACAAGCTCTTTCATTTCTTCTTTTGACCATCAATGTATTGACGCACTGTATCTTCTGAAATATGCCCAATCGTTTCAATATATGTCGATGGGTTCCATAAATGCCCGCCCCAAAGCTTAGATTTCAATTCTGGATGCTTTACAAACATTCGCCGCGCAGAAATACCTTTCATCATTTTGTAAATATATGAAGGCGCAATCTTCGGTTTTGCTGATGCAAAAATATGTATATGGTCAATGTCACACTCCATTTCTTTGATAATAAAACCCTTCTCATTCGCAATTTGATAAAGAATTTCCTTCAACGATGATTCAACCGCTCCAATTAAGACTTTACGCCTATACTTCACAGACCACACAATATGATAACCTATATTATGCACCGTGGTTCTATCATGAATTAACCTGGTTGACATATTACGCATGGTATAACTATATTCACTTATTGTACATATTTAATAACATTAAATTCTATTACATATACTTGTGCTATCGCACAACATTACTCTCATCTCGGTAATGAATTACCGAGGATTCACGCAATGAATTCCTAAAAATTTAGAGAGATCTAGTATTGGTATTCGCACATAAAAAAAGGCGGAGGCACAAGCCCCCACCTTACAAATAGAGCACCCTATTAATTTAAGGTAAAACAGAAACCTTAATCATCAAATCGCCCTGCTTGATTTGATCCAATACATCCAAACCTTCGGTGACTTGACCAAAAATTGTGTACTGACCATCCAAATGCGGTGCGGGCGCAAAACAAATATAAAACTGGCTTCCTGCAGAATCAGGATCTTGTGAACGTGCCATTGCCACAGTACCGTGTACATGTTTTCTATCATTAAATTCAGCTTTTACTTTATACCCCGGACCACCCATACCTGTACCATCTGGGTCGCCACCTTGTGCCATAAAACCAGCAATCACACGGTGAAATTTCAAGCCGTCATAAAAACCTTTACCAGCCAAAGCTTTGAAGTTTGCCACTGTATTGGGGGCAGAGTCAGGATATAATTCAATGATCATATCACCATTTTTTGTTTCAATTTTAATATGGTTTCCTTCTGGAATACCTTCATCACCTGCTTGCGGTGCCTTGCTAAATAAACCCATTTTCTTCTCCTTATTTGTCGTTGATTGATCTGCACATGCCAACTGCCCAAAACCTAGAAAGACAAGCAGAGCCATGATTAACATACGTGTATAACATTGATTTATCATTGTTTTGAATCCTTCTTTGTTGCAAATAGCTGTTGCGAGGATGGCAAGATACGCAATGGATGCAAGACCATACGACGCATACCAGGCTTTAATTCACCCGTACCTAAAAGAAACTCACCGCATACAACCGCAACACTACCCTCTTCTTCTTTCTCAAGCTGAATCCGCTGACCATTTAAAAAACGCCAAGCCTCATCGTTATTCAATTCACATGTTGGAAAATCACGTAACCATTGGCGCAATGGTAAGACTGCCTGCTCTTTATCTTGCCTTAAACGCTCTTCACTAACCAACATAGATTCAGGCCAACCACCTGTTGATGTGCGTCGCAATGCTGTCACACAACCACCCATATTTAACTTCTCACCAATATCACGTGCCAAAGAGCGAATATATGTGCCTTTCGAGCATGACACATCCAAACTTACATAGGGAAATTCAAAGCTCAGAAGTTCTAAGGCATAAATACAAACATCACGCGCTTTAAGCTCAACAGCCTCACCTTTACGTGCCATAGCATGTGCTCGTTTACCATCAACACGAATTGCTGAATAAATCGGTGGGATTTGTTTTATATCACCTTTGAATTGAGCCAAAACTTCCAATAACTGTTGTTGGCTAATTTGATTATCAAAACGCGCAATCACTTCACCTTCACAATCCAATGTGTCTGTTTGATAACTTAAATCGAAGGTAACGATATAACGTTTTTCAGCATTGAGTCCCAACTCAGAGAAACGCGTCGCATCACCCAATAAAATGGGCAGCATGCCTGTTGCTAAGGGGTCTAAGGTACCTGCATGTCCTGCTTTGATACGTTTCTTTCCTGTTACGGAGAAAATACGAATCACTTCATTTACCGCACGACGCGATGTCCAACCAAGCGGTTTGTCCAAAAACACCACACCTGAAACTATCATGAATTCAGCATATCCACCAAGGCATGTTTAATTTTTTCCTGCACCTCATCCAATGTCCCAAATAAAGTACAACCCGCAGCATATTGATGACCACCACCACCCAACATTCCAGCCACAACACCCACATCACATGGGGCTTTGGCACGAAAACTAACTTTCCATTCCTGCAATTTTTCCTCACGTATAAATACAGCAATATCCACGCCTTCAATACTGCGGGCATAATCAATAAAACCTTCACTATCTTCACCACAAAGGTTCGTTCTTTCATACAAGTTATGAGCAAGAGAAATCCATGCCACACGACCATTATGGCTAATATTCAGGCTATCCAAAGCATGTTTCAACAATTCAAAACGCGCTGGTTTATGACTTTGATAAATAGATTGAGCTGCCAGTCCTACATCCGCACCCCCATCAATCAAATCAGCCACCATACGATGTACATCAGCATCCACACAGGTAAGGCGAAAGCTAGCTGTATCGGTTAGAACTGCGGCATAAATAGCCGATGCAGAACCCATATTAAGCGGCACATTAAGATGTTGTAGTAAGTCATAAATCATGGCGCCTGTCGCGCAATAACGTGCATCAACTACGTTGATAGAACCATATAACGTATTACTGGCATGGTGATCAATATTAATCAGGATTTTGTCTTCAAAATAAGATGCTTCCATGCCCAAACGACCCATTGAGCCTGCATCCACGGCAATCACAAGGTCAGAAGCAGCTATCTCACTTGGCACATCGCCATGCGTAATATCATCTACAGCAGGTAAATAACGACAAATATATGGCGCAATATCTTGATTATGCATTACAACACATTTTCCCATGCTTTTCAGGGCATGATAGAGAGCCAATTGCGAACCAATGGTATCTGCATCAGGATTCACATGTGCAACAATATGAATCTGTTTTGCCTGTTGCACAGCATCCATTACTGGCTGCCATGACACATCGGCATAAAGCATACTCAAGCGCGATCCAATGTGTTAAGAAGTTCTACCATATCATTGCCAGCATCAAGTGCTGTATCCCAAGAAAAGCTCAACTTAGGCAGACGTTTCTTGCCAAGTGAACGGCGCAAACCATGCTCAAAATGCGGCGCCATGCGGCGCAATCCATCCACAAGCATATCGGCTTCATCACGGTTCATACCATGCACTTTAATTACTGCACTCTGATTATCCCGTGATACATCCACCGATGTAATAACCATGCCCAAAAAGCATGGGTCATTAGCATCGCGTTGAATCATTGTCGTCAAAAGACGTTGAATATCGACTTGTATACGTCGTTTTGCCGGTGATTTAGATGTCATAATTATAAATTACAGTTTTGCCGCAACTTCCTCAATGATATAAAACTCAAACACATCGCCTTCTTTCACATCATTGAATTTATCCACGCCAATACCACATTCATAACCAGCCTTCACTTCTTTCACATCATCTTTAAAGCGGCGTAGAGAAGCCAAGTCACCATCATAAATCATCACATTATCACGTAATACACGCACTTTCGAACCACGTGTAACAAAGCCTTCGGTAACATATGTACCAGCAACAGCGCCAATTTTCGGCACCATAATAACCTGACGTACTTCTGCTTCACCGGTGACTTTCTCAACTTGATCTGGTGACAATTCGCCAGCCATTGCAGCACGAATATCATCAATCGCATCATAGATGACTTTATAGAAGCGAATATCCACACCATGATCAGCAGCCAATTTCTTAGCCTTGCTTTCAGGGCGAACATTAAAACCAATCACAATCGCATTCGATGCCGAAGCCAACATAATGTCTGATTCAGTAATCGCACCAATACCTTTATGTACCAGTTTCACTTTCACTTCATCGGTACCTTGTTTCACCAAAGAATCAGCCATGGCTTCAACAGAGCCCGTTACATCACCCTTAATAATTACAGGAACTTCTGCCATATCACTCTTCACAGCTGCAAACATATCATCAAAACTTGCACGTTTACTTGATGCTTCTTTTAGCTGACGCGCTTTTTCTTTACGATAAGAAATAATGTCACGTGCCTGTCTATCATTGGCAACAGCAACAATATCTTCCCCTGCTTCAGGTACAGATTCCAAGCCCAACAACTCAAAAGGAACCGATGGACCTGCTGTACGGTGTTGTATCGCATTTTCATCGACAATCGCACGAATACGACCTGTAACCGTACCAACAACAACAATATCACCCTTGTTAAAGGTACCATTTTGAACAAGAACCGTGGCCACTGGCCCACGACCTTTATCCAAGCGTGATTCAACCACAACACCACGACCCACACCTTCAGGATTCGCTTTCAACTCCAAGACTTCTGTTTGCAATGCAAGCATTTCAAGCAAGTCTTCCAAGCCTTGTCCTGTATGTGCAGAAACTTCTACAAAAATCGTATCCCCACCCCAATCTTCGGGGATAATTTCGTGTTCAGATAATTGACGTTTCACATTTTCAGGATTCGCGCCCTCTTTATCCATTTTATTGATTGCAACAATAATCGGTACACCTGCAGACTTGGCATGGCTCAAAGCTTCAACTGTTTGAGGCATCACACCATCATCAGCAGCTACCACCAATACCGCCACATCTGTTAAGTTTGCACCACGTGCACGCAGGCTGGTAAATGCTTCATGACCAGGTGTATCAACAAAGACCACACGTTCACCACCATCAAGTTTCACCATATAAGCACCGATATGCTGGGTAATGCCACCTGCCTCACCATCAGCAATATGGGCTTTGCGTAAGGCATCAAGAATCGATGTTTTACCATGATCCACATGCCCCATCACCACCACAACAGGAGGACGAGGCAACAGACCTTCATCATCTTCATCAATGACTTCAAGCAATACATCTTCCACGGCAGCTTCATTGATAAGCTTGGCCTTATGACCAAATTCTTCCACGAGCAAAACGGCAGTATCAGCATCAATATTATCATTGATAGCCACTATAGAGCCCATTTCCATTAATTTTTTCAAAACCTCAGTGGTTTTGGTTGCCATACGGCTTGCCAACTCAGATACAACAATAGGGTTGGTCACTTCCACTTCACGAATCACAAATGCTTCATCATCTTTGGTGACAATATTGACAGCACGACGACGACCGCCCTTTGCCAATCTTGCCATACGCTCTTCCTGCTGAGGCGTAAGTACTTCGTTACGCTTGGATGAATAAGAACGACGTGCAGCCTTTTCCGCAGGAGATAAACGACGCTGTTGTTGGCGCTGCGGACCACCTGGACCACGGCGTTTTACACCTGCTGGTGCCGTTGGTGCATTTGGATCTGTTGTTACTGCAACTGATGGTCGGCGTGTCGTGGTAGCACCTGTATTTGCGCCCGCTGGACGACGATTCGGTCGAGCAGCACCACGATTGGCGTTATTCTCACGACGACGATCATTACGCTCTTTAGTAATTTTCGCTTCAATTTGTTTTAATGATGATTTTGGCGCTTTTGATGCAGCAATTTGAGCTGGGGTTAAACCAGTACGAATCGTTGTTCGAGGCCCTGATGCAGGACGTTTCTGTTGACCCGCACCACCTGCCGCTGGGCGATTTGGATTTGGACGCTCGCCTGGGCGTGTTGAACGGTTCGGGTTTGGACGCTCACCTGGGCGTGTTGAACGGTTCGGGTTTGGACGTGATGCGCGTGCTTCTGCACGTTTTGCACGAGCTTCTTGCTCACGAACCTTGGCTTGCTCTTTATTTTTCTCAACAGCTTGGGCTGCCATTTGCGCTGGAGAAAGCTTCTTAACAGCAGGTTTCTTAGCAATTTTAGGCTCAGTTTTAGCTGCAGATTTTTGCTTTGTTGCAACTGTTTTTTCTTTGCCGGCAGGCTTCTTTACTGCAGGTGTTTTTTTCACCTCAACAGCTTGTTTAGCCTCTGTCTTCACTTCCACCTTTTCAGGCGCGGCTACTGACTTTTTCTTTAATGAAATTTTACCATCTGAAGCTACTGTTGATTTAGCAACACTATCAGCTGGTTTGGGTGCTGCACGACGACGGCGAACTGCAACTTGCACCGTGCGACCTCGACCTTCAACGCTGGAACCACGCTCTTGCTGCCCCGTCACAACAGGGCGACTCAAGGTCAATGTTTTTCCTCCAGAGCCACTTTTCGCAGGTTTTTTCAAGTTCGCCTTGATTTTACCTGTGTCTTCATCATTCAACATCGTGGTTGGACCTGTAACAGCAACACCACAGCTACTAGCTGCGCGTTTTACATCTGCCACTTCAACATTCAGTTCTTTTGCCAATTCGAGCACGCGTTTATTCGCCATTGCTTACCTTGCTTCCTTTTATTCGCCCATACCAGGCGCAATACCGTTGCAACTTTGCTGTTTTTTTAGAAACAGTCAATGCTACCACAGACATTTTACCTCGCTGAAAGACATTTACCAGACAAGCCTCTGGTAAACCATTCAACGACGTTGTTTTCAATCCTGCCTCACCACGCTTTTTAACAGCATCCATGACTTGCCGTACCAAAGCCTGACCCGCTTCTTCTGCCAATAGCAGTAGAAGCTCCGCATTCTTCCACATTTGATGCATCACTGCATCCCTTCCAATCGCAGCACCTAATTTCAGGTGCGTTAACTGCAAGGCAATATGTTGCGAGAGAATATCCAATAAACGCTCTTGCAACCCATCCCACTGTGGAAGAACTATCTTATGTTTGTTTCGCAACACGCCCAACCGCTTATCATTCAACGACGATAGACATGACTCATCCATACATAAGTAAAACCCTCTTCCAGGGGCTTTTGCCAACAAATCTGGCCAAATTTGACCGGACTCATCAACAACCAACCGCAACATAGATGATTTCTCATCCTTCTTGCGACAGGCAAAACATGACCGTACAGATGTGCGGTTATGCTCTAAATCATTATTCAAACCAACCACTAGCCTCACGTGCTGCAATAATCAAAGCATCGGCTGCTTCACGTTCCAAGCCTTCAATCCCTTCAAGATCATCCCCAGCAGCATCTGCCAAAGCTTCCACTGAAAGCAAATTACGCTCTGCCAATTGCGCAGCAATTTCACGTGTCATATTTGGCAAATCTAACAAAGATACACTATTTTCATCATCATCTTCCGTAGGCTTTTGCAATGCTTGGTCAAGCAAAGCATTACGTGCACGTTTTTGAATCTCTAATGCCAAATCATCATCCAAACCTTCAACCGCAGCAATGTCAGTAACCTCACAATAGGCTAAATCAGCCAATGACATAAAGCCTTCTGTTACCAGCAAATCAGCAAAATCAGCATCAACATCCAAGCCAGCAACAAAAGCTTCTTTTGCTGCTCCGATTTCTTCCGCACGTTTTTCTTGCTCTTCACCCGTAGTCATCAACTCAATATTCCAACCCGTTAGTTCTGATGCAAGGCGAACATTCTGTCCACGACGTCCAATTGCAATAGCCAAGTTCTCTTCGTCTACAGCCACTTCAATGGTATTGCTTTCTTCATCCACAAGCACACGATCAATCTCTGCTGGTGCAAGCGCATTCACCACAAATGCTGCTGGATCTTCTGTCCACTCAATAATATCAACGCGTTCACCATGCAACTCATTGACCACAGCCTGCACACGCGCACCACGCATACCCACACAAGCGCCCACAGGGTCAATCCCTGCATCCATCGAAATGACCGCAATCTTACTACGTGAACCAGGGTCACGTGAAATCGCTTGAATGGTAATCAAGTTATCCTGAATTTCAGGTACTTCTTGCTCAAACAAGCGCAATACCATACCAGCATCAGCACGCGATAAGAAAACCAATGCGCCCTTGGGCTGATTACGCACTTCACGCAAATATGCACGTACGCGATCACCCTGACGATAAGCTTCACGTGGTAATAAATCTTCACGATACATTACCCCTTCACCACGACCCAAATCCACATATACATTACCACGTTCAACACGTTTCACGATACCTGTAATCAACTCGCCCACACGTGGTTCATATTCAGCCACCACGCGTTCACGCTCGGCTTCACGAATCTTTTGGTTAATCACTTGCTTCGCTGTTTGTGCTGCAATACGGCCTAATTCAATTGGCGCCAAGGGTTCACGGAACTCTGTTCCCAGTTCAGCATCTGCTTGCAATGCCTTGCCAGCCTCTAGTGTTAACTCATTTTCTTCATCTTCAACTTCTTCAACCACAGTACGCACATGGGACAAAGCAATTTCACCCGTATCACGATCCATCTTGGCATCAACAACCTTATTACCATATGTCCGACGTGCCGCTGTTTTAATAGCTTGTTCCATTGCTTCAATTACTAATTCGCAATCAACAGCCTTTTCACGCGCCACTGCCTCGGCAACCTGCATCATATCAACACTCATTGTCGTTAACCTCGCTACGACTCACTATTTATTCTTACCCGCGCGGGATATGGCTGCCCAATTCACCGCACGTGTTACTCTTACAACTTCTGCCAAATTGAATTCACGAACCTTGCCTTTCTCGTTGCGCAAGCTGAATTCTTCCCCATCTAACCCCAAATTCTCACCTTCAATGGCTGGACCATGCTCCAGCACCACTTGAATCCAATCACCCAAATAGCGATCAAAATCCGCCTGTGTTTGCAATGGCCATTCAAAACCAGGTGTCGTAACTTCTAAGTTATATTTACCTGGAATATAATCTTCCACATCCATCTGCAAAGCCAAGCCACGACTAATGCGCGCCAACTGATCAGCAATCACACCGCCTTTACAATCCACAATTACCTTAACCAAACGAACTTGCTTACCACCGCCCAGCACAACCTTGAGTGTTTCCACACCCAATTCATCAGCAATCGGCTTCACAAGTTGCTGTATTTTATCTTCTAAAAGCAATAGTTCAGTCCTAAATCCCATATAAAAACAAAAAAAGCGAGCCGCAGCTCACTTTTAACGTGCCGAATCATAGAAGCCACTGTTAAAATAGCAAGAAAAAAGGACTTCGATTAAGAGGCTGACGACGAGGAGTCAGTCAGATAGGAGAAGTTCAATCAGTCCCTTCTTCTCTATTAGCATTAAGGAGCTGTTGGATAACGGGACTGAAATTCCGATTCAGCCCTTTCATTCCATCGAACAACGCCATGAATGGCATCTTCATATGAATTGGTAAAATCAAAACTAAGTGTAATGAGTCCTCCGAGACCAATAGCAGTCGATGCTAATGAACCATGATGCCCGTGACTCGCATTATAAACTGGTACAGCTACTGCTATAAGTCCCGCGATTGCTATACCCAATCGAGTCAACCCACTTTGAGTTTCACCCAAATACATTTGCCCCATGCCTGGAATAATTGACCTAAAACCAGCTTCTTCTTTTGTTTTATACGGAACTTCTTTTGCATCTTTAGCCAATATCGCTAAATTGGAATTTGGTTTCTCTCGAATTAACTCATTAAACGCTTTTTCAGAAGAACGCGGAAGACCTTGCGCTCCAACATTACGGTAAGCCCAACCAAGTTTATAAAGCGTTATAGGTTTTAATTTTGTGTCGGGATATTCTTGAAGAAGTGTTTCCCAAAGTTGAACTGCACTATCAGGTGCCCGAAAACGCAAGTCTTCCATATCCAATGAACCTGCTAAAGATTGGAACCCAGGAAAGTCAGTAATGGCAGAGGCAGCTTCCGCAAAGTATTTTGCACTACTTTCAGGGGGTGGTGTAAACCTATATTGATAAAAACCTTCGGCCTGCATAAAAATATTAGCTTCGGCTGAAGGTGGATTCATTTCATGAATGATTTTTTTGGTATGCTGAAAATGATTTTGAGCTTTAGAAAAAGCATCATCATGATGACGAATCAATACAGATTCAGTGGAGCATGAGGTACATCCTAAAATAATGATAAATAAAACAACATGTTTCATGGCATGAGCTCCTTGAGTAAACAATATCAACTAGATTCTGAAAGTGCTAGACACACATAGCACAACCCTTTGATTTCTCAAAGAGGGCTTATTATCAATCACACCAGTTTTTTGTATTTAATCCGATGCGGTTGCGCTGCATCTTTACCAAGTCTGCGCTCTTTGTCTTTTTCATATTCTTCAAAGTTGCCTTCAAACCATTCTATACGCCCTTCATCCTCATAGGCTAAGATATGCGTAGCAATCCTATCCAAGAACCACCTATCATGCGAAATCACGACGGCGCAACCTGCAAAATCAAGAAGCGCTTCTTCCAATGCTCGAAGGGTTTCAACATCCAAATCATTGGTCGGCTCATCGAGTAACAACACATTGCCACCCTCTTTCAGCATTTTTGCCAAATGCACGCGATTCCGTTCACCACCTGATAACAATTTAATTTTCTTCTGTTGATCGCCGCCTTTAAAGTTGAAACGACCACAATACGCACGCGAAGGCACTTCAACATTGCCCAACATCATGGTGTCTGTACCACCTGAGATTTCTTCCCAAACTGTTTTATCACCATCCAATGCATCACGGCTTTGATCCACATAGGCAACCTGCACCGTTTCACCCATGGTCAATTCACCTGAATCAGGCTTTTCTTCGCCTGTAATCATACGAAATAGTGTGGTCTTACCCGCACCATTAGCACCAATCACACCAACAATACCACCACGCGGCAAATTAAAATTCATATCATCATAAAGCACTCTATCGCCATAACCTTTCACAACATGTTCAGCTTTAATCACAATATCACCCAAACGTTCCGCCACAGGGATATAAATCTGTTTGGTAGCGTTGCGTTCTTGCGTTTCTTTGCTAGACAACTCATCAAAGGCTTTCAAACGTGCTTTGGATTTAGCATGGCGACCTTTAGCACCTTGGCGCACCCATTCAAGCTCCTGTTTCATAGCTTTTTGGCGCGATGATTCTTGCTTTTCTTCTGCGGCAAGGCGTTTTTCTTTTTGCTCTAGCCATGATGAATAATTGCCTTCAAATGGAATACCTTTACCCCTATCCAGCTCCAATATCCAACCAGCAACATTATCCAAGAAATACCTATCATGGGTTACGGCAACCACTGTACCTGTAAAATCATGCAAAAAACGCTCCAACCATGCTACCGATTCCGCATCCAGATGGTTGGTTGGCTCATCTAGCAGCAACATATCAGGGTTGGACAGCAACAGTTTGCAAAGTGCCACACGACGACGCTCCCCGCCTGATAATTTCGACACATCAGCATCCCAATCAGGCAAGCGCAAAGCATCAGCAGCAATACCAAGCTTTCTATCCAAATTATGCCCATCGCCAGCTTCAATAAAATCTTCCAACTGCGCTTGTTTTTTGGCAATGGCATCAAAATCGGCATCTGGCTCGGCATAGGCAGCGTATACCGCATCCAATTCAGCCAAAGCATCTTTCATCTCTTGCACGGCTTCTTCCACATTGCCACGCACGTCTTTACTCTCATCTAGTTCAGGCTCTTGCGCCAAATAACCAATCTTAATACGTGGGGCTGGACGTGCTTCACCCAAGATATCCGTGTCCAAACCAGTCATAATTTTTAATAGGGTAGATTTACCCGAACCATTCAAACCCAACACGCCAATCTTCGCACCTGGATAAAACGATAAATAAATATCCTTTAAAATCTCTTTTTTACCATCGACAACCTTGCCAACGCCCTGCATCGAAAAAATATGCTGATGTTCTGCCATGTGTTACCTCTATCCATTCATTTTTGTAGATTCATGCGAAGCATAACATCACCCTAAAAAAAACGGTAACTTATTCAGATTGCCGCTGTTTTGTTTGCTAGCGATACGAAAAAAAACGAAGCCTACTCGTGTAATCAATGGTAAGCTGAATGGTTACAATAAAAACGAATGATAAAATTCTATGTGCGCTCTTAGCCTTCTATGGTTAATATCTCGCGGTCAGAGGGAATATGGGTGAATTTGCATGTCAAAACGCTTTGGGTCAGACCCAGACACGCATTCATACAATACAATAAATTACCGAGAGAATTGATATGGGAAGAGCTTACCAAAACAAAAAACTAGATATGGCAAAAACCGCTGGTGCAAAAACCAAGGTTTATTCCAAGTATGGCCGCGAACTATATGTATGCGCCAAAAATGGTGGTCCAGACCCAGAAGGTAACTTATCCCTGCGCCGCTTGATTGAAAAAGCCAAAAAAGATCAAGTGCCTGCACATGTGATTAAAAATGCCTTGGATAAAGCCCTCGGTGGCGCTGGTGAAGATTTTACCCCTGCACGTTATGAAGGTTTCGGTCCTGCGGGTTGCATGGTGATTGTCGATTGCCTGACCGATAACAACAACCGTACTTTTGCCGATGTTCGCCAATGCTTCACTAAAAATGGTTCCAAGCTTGGTGGCCCTGGTGCTGTCGCACATATGTTTGACCATCAATCGGTATTTGCATTTAAAGGTGATGATGAAGATGCTGTATTGGAAGCATTGATGATGGCAGATGTGGATGTGGCTGATATTGAGTGTGAAGATAGCATGATTACAGTGTTCGCATCACACACTGATTTTTACAAAGCCAAAACTGCATTGTCCGAAGCTTTCCCTGATATTGAGTTTGCTATGGATGATATTTCTTATGAGCCGCAAACATTCTGTGAAATCTCTGGTGATGATGTGCAAACCTTCGAAAACTTACTCGAAGCACTCAATGATTGTGATGATGTGCAAAAAGTGTATCACAACGCTGAAATCGCCTAAAGATCATCTCATTGAATAAATAAATCAAGCAACTTTAGGTGGTAAGAGCCTAAAGCTGCTTATTATTTAAGAGAACACCTCATATACATATTTATTTTGCATGATGCAAGCATAAAATCCATGTGTTTTAGGAGTTCTCCACAAGAATGCTCATTATCCAATATAAATAAAAATTCATGCTTTTTTAATATTAAAACAATACCCTAACTATTTGTTATATAAGATTATATTTAATAATGATTAAAATATAGGCACTATGTCACATAGAGCTAAATATGACATATAACACAAGAAAGCAGAAACTATTCACAAAGTTATCCACAGGCACTGTGGGTTGTTTTTCAAGCCCTTAATTTACAACAACTTAGCGTCATCTAACCTATGTTAGCTGCTCCAAATCACGCACAGCACCCTTATCTGCCGAGGTCGTCAAAGCTGCATAAGCTTTTAATGCTTTGGACACCACACGGTTACGATTTACTGGTTGCCAAGCATCTTTACCCTTGGCTTCCATCGCCGTACGACGCGCTAATAATTCTTCATCAGAAATCATTGAATGATTTATAGGATCTCTCTATCGGGTTCTCTTTGAACGATCCCTTCTAATATTGATCAATTTGAATGTTAAATTTTTTGAGAAAGGGCGGGACTTTTTTGGTCGACTTCGGGCTATCCTGTGCGTAGCCGTATAAGCGACTGAACATCTTACTTGCAATGAGAGGGCCCAGCATTCGCCCGATGGGATTGCCGTAAGCGAATCTGATCGCCCCATCGCCATAGACCTTCTCTATCTCGATCTTGTTTTCGTAACGGTTAAAAACCTGAATTTCAAAGCCATGACTCATTGCAGGAAACCCTATCTCCTTTTTCAACTTCAGCGAGGCTACCATGTGAATCAAAGCGAGCTAAGAAAAAGCCCCCTGCTTTCGCAGAGAGCCTGATTGAATTAAGTACACTGTCCCCGAAATTTCCTGAACGTTCCATATTTTTTCGGTAGCTATAGACAGAGCAGCAATCTAGTCTTCATCTTGCTCTTTTGGCACACGAATCAGTGGTGACCCAGTTACAGCAAAGGCCATATAGACAAATAACAATCCAAACAGCGATCCAATTATATATTCTCCATAAAGACGATCGATAAAAACAGGTACACTTGCATAAGCAACAACAATTAGACCGACTGTCAAACCACGAAAACGTGGTTTTGACTCAGAGAAATCCAGCCTTCCAGTGTAAGATCTATTCTTTCTCTTCAGTTCTTTAGCTTGTTCAATCTTGTATGGAAATAGAAACTCTAAAGCCGATATAACTGTATCTTCGATTATTTCAATCAGACCAACTAGAAGAGCATAGCCAATCACCAACAAGAAGATAACTCCAACAATTGCGATAAATATATTAGTTGAACCAGAACTAAAGGGTTCAGTCCCATCATACATATATGAGTCAATATTATTTACCCCTGCAATACTTGTATCTGGCACACAAATACTTAGTGTTATTAGCATCAAGGAAAAGAATATTTGTGCACATACGGGGGCAGGTCTTGTTTCGCGCATTTACATTCCTCCCTTTAAGCTCTATCCGCATAATTCCGAGGACACAATACTTATTTTTCCCATGGATCAACCACCTCAAGACCCGAAAAGCGGAAATCCTGTGTATTGCGAGTAACCATCCGCAGGTCATGATGTAGTGCGGTTGCAGCCAGCAGGCTATCAATCACAGGAACCGGACGATTCACATCTGCCAGCATCCGCCCCCACTGTTCGGCGACAGCTTCATCAACCGGAAGCATCCTTTCCTCAAACCAATCCGGCAACGTATGCTCCAGCCAGATACGCAGCTTCTCCTTTCGATTGGCATCTGAAACAAGTTCAACACCCTTGCGAATCTCGCCGATCGTCAACACGCTGATATAGAGACTATCGTCCGGCACGCTATCAAACCATGCCACCACAGCCGGCTCCGGTTTCGCGCGTACCAGCTCGGAGAGGACATTGGTATCCAGCAGATAACTCACAAAGAGATATCCCTGGTCAGCGAATCGGAACGTTCGATAAGGATATTTTCACCCACCAGCGGAGAGGTGCGCATTAGATCGACAAAGCGCGGACGCTGCCTCCTCATCGCCTCATATTCTTCAACCGAGATCACAACTGCCGAAGGTTTACCGCGCACTGTGACCTGCTGAGGTCCTTCATCCTGCACTGACTTGATCAACTCGCTCAGACGAGCTTTTGCATCCTGTAACTGCCACTGTCCCATCATAGCCTCCATATAAACACCTAGTCAGACTAGTCGCTTAATGCGCTCTTGTCAACGGTGACTTACATTACAAACTTAACTTCAAAACGACTAAGCTCAGCAATCATATCGCGATAATCTTTAGCCAGCACGAATAAGTTTAACCTTTGATTTATCCATTTTTTTAGGCATAGGCGTAGGCCAGGTCATACAGGTTACTTCCCAAACCTGATTAAAAATCATGTCTGGTTTTTCTTTGCCAAGTTTAAGAAGTTTACCTTTTGATTTGTTCATGGACTTATTTTAGCAAATAACATCAAGCATGTCTTTATTTCAACTGTTCAAGATCGCGCACAGCACCTTTATCCGCCGATGTTGTAAGTGCCGCATAAGCCTTTAATGCTTTGGACACCACACGGTTACGATTCACAGGCTGCCAAGCATCTTTACCCTTGCCTTCCATCGCCGTACGACGCACTAATAATTCTTCATCAGAAATCATCAGGTTGATGCTTCGATTCGGAATATCAATGTTGATAATATCACCATCTTCAATCAAACCAATCGCACCACCTTCAGCAGCTTCTGGTGAGGCATGTCCAATGGATAGCCCTGATGTACCACCAGAGAAACGACCATCGGTTAACAGTGCGCAGACTTTGCCCAAACCTTTGGATTTTAAATAGGAAGTCGGATAAAGCATTTCCTGCATACCAGGTCCACCTTTCGGACCTTCATAGGTGATAATCACTATATCGCCTGCTTTAATTTTATCGTTCAGAATGGCATTCACCGCATCATCTTGGGATACAAATACCCGCGCTGTGCCTGTAAATTTCCAAATGGATTCATCCACACCAGCCGTTTTCACAATACAACCGCGCTCGGCAATATTACCAAACAACACCGCCAAACCACCTTCTCTTGAATAGGCATGTTCAACACTACGAATACACCCAGCTTCACGATCTATATCAAGTGTTTTCCAACGCTCTGATTGAGAAAATGCAACTTGTGTCGGAATACCACCCGGTGCTGCACGGAACATCTCACGTGGTTCAGCATTGAATTCATTTACAATATCGTTGGCATCCAAAGCATCACCCAATGTAGACGAATGAACGGTACGTGTATCACGATGAATCAAACCGCCACGATCAAGCTCCGCAAGAATATTCATCACACCACCAGCACGATGCACATCTTCCATATGATATTGCGCTATAGCAGGAGCAACCTTGCATAAGTTTGGAATTTTACGACTTAAGCGATCCATATCGGTCATCGTGAAATCAACCTCAGCCTCTTGTGCACAAGCCAGTAAATGCAACACCGTATTGGTACTTCCACCCATGGCAATATCCAAAGCCATGGCATTTTCAAAGGCATCAAAGGTTGCAATGGAGCGCGGTAAGACAGAATAATCATCTTGTTCATAATGACGTTTACACAAATCCACAATCAAACGTCCAGCTTCTAAAAATAGTTCTTTTCGATCGCTATGCGTTGCCAATAAGGAGCCATTACCAGGCAATGAAAAGCCCAATGCTTCGGTCAGGCAGTTCATCGAATTGGCCGTAAACATACCCGAACAAGAGCCACACGTTGGGCAAGCTGAGCGCTCAACAGCAACAACATCCTCATCCGATTCATTATCATCAGCAGCCATCACCATCGCATCCACCAAATCCAGCATTTGTTCGCGATTTTTAATCGTCACTTTACCTGCTTCCATCGGACCACCGGATACAAATACCGCAGGGATGTTCAAGCGCAGAGCAGCCATCAGCATGCCCGGCGTGATTTTATCGCAGTTAGAAATACACACCAAAGCATCGGCACAATGGGCATTGGCCATATACTCCACCGAATCCGCAATAATTTCACGGCTAGGCAAAGAATAGAGCATACCACCATGACCCATAGCGATACCATCATCCACAGCGATAGTGTTGAACTCTTTGGCAACGCCACCAGCAGATTCAATTTCTCGGGCTACCATTTGCCCCAAGTCTTTCAAATGCACATGGCCAGGAACAAATTGAGTGAATGAGTTGACCACAGCAATGATAGGCTTCTCAAAATCACCATCTTTCATGCCAGTAGCACGCCAAAGCGAACGGGCTCCAGCCATATTGCGACCAGCAGTGGTAGTACGAGAACGGTATGTCGGCATATTCAAAACCTCACAAAGAAATTACGCGCACTATAACCCTATACACAAAAGCTTGCGAGAGAGCATTGTTTACGTTGACATCATTACCCCACAATACAACAATTTGCCTATGAGCACTCAAGCACTGCTGAAGCAGTTATACGACACCCCTGAACAAGATATTATTAAAAACATTCATGCACTCAAAGCGGAACTCGGCGAGAAAGTCTTCATTCTTGGCCATCACTATCAGCGTGAAGAAGTTTTTGAGTTCGCGGATGTATCAGGTGACTCACTCAAACTTTCCCAACAAGCTGCCAATGCTGATGCTGCCAATATTATTTTTTGTGGCGTGCATTTTATGGCTGAAACAGCAGATATTCTTACATCCGATGAACAAGCTGTATTCTTACCCGACCTTGCTGCGGGTTGTTCTATGGCGGATATGGCAAACGATGCGCAAGTTTCAAAGTGCTGGGAGGAGCTTTCTAGCATTATTCAACCTGATACGTGTGTCACACCAGTAACGTATATTAACTCTACCGCCGCACTGAAATCATTTTGCGGTGAACATGGCGGTATTGTCTGCACCTCATCCAATGCCCAAAAAGTGCTCGAATGGTCTTGGGGAAATCGTGAGAAGATTCTTTTCTTTCCCGACCAACATTTGGGTGAGAATACTGCTCTTGCCATGGGTATTCCTGAAGAGCAGATGATTGTCTGGGATCCATTTCAACCTTTGGGTGGCAATACACCCGCAGCCATTGAACGTGCCACATTGATTTTATGGAAAGGTTTTTGTTCGGTACATCAACTTTTCAAAGCCGAACATGCAGATACCATGCGAAAGAATCATGCTGGCATTGAAATACTTGCGCACCCCGAGTGCTCACGTGAAGTTTGTGAAACAGCTGATTTTGTCGGTTCAACCGAAGCGATTATTCAACATGTGCAAGCCGCTGATGTCGGAAGTAAATTTGCCATTGCCACAGAATTAAACTTGGTTAATCGCTTACGTATTCAATACCCAGAGAAACCTATTTGGTTTTTATCGCCCATGGTTTGCATGTGCTCCACCATGTTTCGCACCGATCCGCAACATTTATATGCGACATTATTAGCCATTCGTGATGGCAATCACGATAATCAAATTATTGTGCCCAAAGCACAAAAACGTTGGGCAAAACTCTCGCTTGAAAGGATGCTAAACCTTGCTTAAATACGTATTTATTCTTCTTTCTCTTATCATTTCCAACCATGCTTTCGCAGTAGAAACCATTAAATCAGTACAACAGCAGATCAATACATTCAAACAAAGCCCCAATGCCATATATGCCGAAGCTACGCTAACGCGTGCCGAAGCTTATCTAGGCGCAGCCATGTTCGCTGATGAAGAAGAAAAACCGAAAGTAACACAGGAAGCCTTGCGCAAGGCTCAAAGCACCCTTCAAGAAGCAAAAGACAATGCCAAACATTTTCAAGAACAATTTAAAGACCTTCTAGACTTACAAAATGCAGCACAGGAAGTCATCAACAAACTTCCTCACGATAACAACCCACTGAAAGACCCTAACCCAAATTTGTTACTAGGCGATGCGAACAATTCGCTCAAAGACGTGATTCATGCTACAGAAGCTGGAAATTTAAATGTTAGCCAACAAGCCGCAGATACTACACGTGCATCATTCAAACATATTCTTGATATTACTTTACCTACGCTGATTGGTGCAACAGCTAGCACCTTATCCCGCGCCGCTTCAAAGAATGCCAAATATTATGCCCCAACCACCTATGAAAAAGCCAAACAAGCATTATCATCACTAAAACTATATCGCGATGGTATAAGCAGCCAGCTTCCTAAACATCCCGTCAAAGCACTTGAATTGGCTGAACTGGCATTGGAAATCAGTAGGAATGTTAAAATGTGGCGGAGAGATAAAGGCAGCCATGAAATGCTGTGGTTACAAGCAAGGGAACAGCGTCAACAACTTGCCGCAAGTTTAAACCTTCCCCTACATCAAGATGATATAAGTGTTCATCAACTTACTCAGGCTATCGAGCAATTACAAAGCGATTTACAGCATACAAAAACCACCGAACAACAAAAAATTGCCCAACTTAAAAATAAGCATGAAAAAAGTCTAAAAAACGCTTTAGAATCACAACGTTCTTCACTCATGCATGCTCATGATGAACAACTCAATGATATGAAAGAAGCTTTTCGAGCAAAACTTGAGCGTGAAACCTTTGAAACAAAACGCCAGAAACGTATTCAAGCACTCTTCCCCAAACATGGCGTTAGTATTATCGCAAATTTGGATGGTTCACTCATTTTACGTTTATCCAGCCTTAAATTTGCGCCTGGAAGCAGTAAAATTGATGCCGCTTATTTTGATTTATTAAGCCGTGTAAAAGATGTTTTAGATATATATGGTGACCGCAACTTTCGTATTGAAGGCCATACTGATGATCAAGGTGAACTTAAAGCCAATCAACGCCTTTCATTAAAACGTGCCGAAGCTGTGCGGGACTTCCTTGCCGCCGCAGGAGCCGATGCCAGCGTAATGAAAGCATTGGGTTATGGTGAAGTGCGCCCCATTGCTAGTAATGATTTTGCCAAAGGTCGAGAAATGAACCGTCGCATTGATTTGGTTATTGAAGCACGTAATGACAAATAAAAAAACTGACTATCAAGAGGAAATTCAGGGCTTTTTAAACGAACTTTTTTTATCCCTTGAAAAAGATAAAGTCTATAAACAGAAAATTTTAACCGAGAGCCTAAGGCTTTTGCGTGGTAACCATGCACAAAGTGACTTGAAAATGATGGCTAGGGTTCTCAAAGAAATGCGTCTGGGTTTGGAAACCTTCAAACCCTACCAAGCATGGCGAAAAGTGAGCGTGTTTGGCTCTGCACGTACCAACAAAGAAGAGCCACGTTATATCCAAACGCGTGATTTTTCCAAAGCCATCAGTGATGAAGGTTTTATGGTCATTACAGGTGGTGGGCCTGGCATGATGCAAGCTGCCAATGAAGGTGCTGGTGCAGATCGCTCCTTTGGCATTGGCATCAACTTACCCATGGAGCAACACCCCAACCCTGTCGTCGATGGCACTTCCCGCCATTTTGACTGCCAGTATTTTTTCACCCGTAAATTATTCTTTTTGAAAGAAAGTGATGCTGTGGTACTAACACCTGGTGGTTTTGGAACGTTGGATGAAGGTTTTGAGACCTTGACACTACTACAAACAGGACGTAACCCCCCCATCCCTGTGGTATTACTTGAAGCACCCGGCGATGATTTCTGGGGGCCATTTATCCGCTCATGGGTTCGTCGGTTAACCCACGATGGTTTGATAAGTCCAGAGGATAAAGATTTACTCTTTCACACAGATTCTATTGAAGCCGCAACTGCACATATCCGTGATTTTTACAGCAATTACCATAGTTTTCGTTATGTAGGACATTGGATATTATTGCGTCTGTTAAACCCACTGGCACACGATGCGCTGGAACGGCTCAATGCCGAGTTCTCCGATACCTTGCATGAAGGCTGCATTGAGCAGGTTTTTGACTGGCCTCACAACGATGATGCCTGTTTTAGTCACTTACCAAGATTACGTATGCGACTAAACCACAAGCATATGAATATATTGCCACAAATGATTCGCCGCATTAATGCATTGCATAACACAGCATCACGCGATAAATCTTCCACAGAGGCTTGAACCATGACTACAAAAAAATTTAGAAACAATACACTCGCCGATCATTTGATTGAGCATGTTGATCAAGCTTTAAATAATATTTTTTGCCGTCAAATGAGCCAACGTCCCTACCCAGCATCGAACGTTAAATCCTACCAGTTATCCGATAACGATAAACGTAAGGCTGCTGGATTGATGCGTGTCAACCATGCGGGCGAAATGGCCGCACAAGCTTTGTATCAAGGGCAAAGCATTACTGCGCGCGATCCATCTATTCGAGAACAACTTCGCCACGCCTCGGTTGAAGAGTCTGACCACTTAAACTGGTGTCGAACACGTTTGGATGAGTTGGATGCCAAACCGTCCAAGCTGGATCCTTTGTGGTATGCAGGCTCATTTGCTATGGGCATTGCAGCTGGTATTGCGGGTGACCGTTGGAATTTAGGTTTTTTAGCTGAAACAGAACATCAAGTAGTACGTCATTTGGATAGTCATTTACAAAACTTACCACAGCAAGACGAACGGAGCCGCGCTATTGTAAATCAAATGCGCGAAGATGAACTTGGCCATGCCACTTTGGCAGAAGATTTGGGTGCAGCCACACTACCCAAAGCAGTGAATACAGCCATGGGTTTCACAGCCAAAATCATGACCTCATTGGCAGAGCGTATTTAAACCCATTATATGCAAAAAAATAACCAGCCTCCCCTGCACATTGTTTTATTTGAGCCTGAAATACCGCCCAATACAGGAAATATTGCCCGCTTATGCGCTTGTACTGGCTGTGCTCTGCACTTGGTCCACCCATTAGGCTTTGAAATTTCAGACAAACAATTGCGTCGAGCAGGTTTAGATTATTGGGAATGGCTGCAAGTCAATGAATACGATGATTGGACGCAACTACATAACAATATTCAAGCAAAAGGCACTTGGTATGCCCTTAGCACCAAAGCAACGAATACCATTTGGGATGTAAAATTCAAAGCCGATGATGTGCTTGTTTTCGGACCTGAAAGTCGCGGTTTACCTGCATCCATATTGGCAAGTTTATCCATGATAAAAATACCTATGCGTAACGATGCTCCCGTACGCTCGCTCAATCTATCTTCGGCATGCTCTATTGTGACCTATGAGGCATTAAGAGAGATCAATAGTTAAAGAAAACTTGTAAAACCAGTAGTTATTAACAAGACCCTGTACAACATGGCTTTGGCTTCACAGCTTCAATACGTGCTGAAACCACATAATCTTCTACGCCGCGCCCCGGTGCCCAATCACGAATAAATTCGCGTGTTTCATCTTTTGGCTCGACCACCACCTGCTCAAAACCTGCATCTTTCATCATGGTAATCAAATCATCCACCAATGAAGCACCAGCCATACAACCCGCATGCAAGATAGGATCATTTTTCATTTCATCAGGCATTTCACAGGTTGCAACCACATCAGAAATTGCCAAACGTCCACCTGGTTTCAAAGCACGAAAAGCATCACGAAATACTTGGGGTTTATTGGGTGATAAGTTGATTACACAGTTGGACATCATCACATCGGCAGTATTATCAGGCACTGGTAAATGCTCAATTTCACCCAAACGAAACTCCACCTGTGAGAACTTTCCTTTTTCTGCATTTTTTCGTGCTTTTGAAATCATCGTGGGTGTCATATCAATACCAATCACACGACCTGATTCGCCTACTTCATGCGCTGCCAAAAAAGCATCAAAGCCACCCCCACTGCCCAAATCTATGATCACCTCACCAGCCTTCAAACTTGCAATAGCACGAGGATTACCACACCCCAAACCCATGTCTGCACCGCTTGGAACGTTCGCTAAATCTTCTTCCGAATAACCCATACGTGTAGAAACCAATGTATTAATGCCTGCATCATCCGATACACCACAACAACTAACAACTTCACCACAACATCCGCCTGCATTACTAGCCTCAGCCACTTCCGCATAAGACTCCCGCACATTCTGACGAACATCATCTGCAATTACTTCACTCATATCTTATTCCACCTTTCATAACTTCTATTAACTTATATGTAATACTTAAGCTTGCCGCAGCTTTATTCGAGAGCAAGGATCATACGCGCAGTGTGCTCCCGCACATGAGTATATGAAACGTGGCTATCGTATAAAGAAGTGGTGAGATGAAGTATTACAGTGCGCCACCACAACTTGAGCCTTGCCCCGCCGTACAACCATAACAATGATCCATAATGGCAATGGGCATGCCTTCTGTTTGTTTTTCTAAGAACTCCGTTAAATGTGTTTGTGCTTTGCCCAATACTGGCAACTCCAACATTTGATTAAAATCACAATCATACACATAACCCTGCCAATCAATGCTAAGCAATGAACGACACATGACACTATCCACATTTTCAGGCTTATAATTATCCTTCAACTGCTGCATATAATATTCAAATTCACCTTTAGAAACAAGCCAGCTACCAAAGCGTTTAATGGGCATATTAGTGATGGTAAAAAGTTGATTAAAAACAATATCAAAACGTTCTTTCAGCTCTTTTTTATAAGCTTCTTCCAACTCAACCTGTGATGGAGGCAACGATGTACCTGTCGGATTATAAACTAGGTTCAGCGTTAAACCGCTACCATCCACCCCATAACCCAAAGCATTCAACTTTTTAAGACCTGCAATACTATCGGCAAACACACCCTTACCACGTTGCGCATCTACATTATCACCCAAATAACATGGCAACGATGCCGAAACTTCCACCTTATGCTCTGCCAAAAATTCAGCCAAACCTTCATAACCAGGTTCACTTAAAATCGTTAAATTACAGCGGTCAATGACCTGCACACCCAATTGACAAGCTGCATGCACCAAATATCGAAAGTGCGGGTTCATTTCAGGTGCACCACCCGTTAAATCAAGTGTTTTCACATCTGATACATGTAAAAACTCAAGAATCGTATCTACTGTATCACGTTGCATAATTTCTTTGCGACGCGGCCCTGCATCGACATGGCAATGCACACATGTCTGGTTACATAAATAACCCAAATTCACCTGTAATGTCGTCAGCTTTCCTCTTTGTATGGCTGGAAAATCCGTATCTTCCAACAAAGGTCGACAATCATGCATGTATATACTCCATCTCTCTGTTACTGAATTTCAATATAGTCGCAAAGCTTCAAAAAAACTTACACAGCAGCTTTTATTTATGTAATTTCGCCCAAAAGAAGCCATCATGCTCATCCGCAGGAAGTATGCGATTCGAAGATATCACATTAAAACCCTCAATCACCTGCTCATTTTCTTGCGGGTTAATGGAACACACAGCATATACCAATATAGCATCTTCTTTTAGCGCTTTTAAGCAACACAATAACATATTTTTTTGCACAACAACCAACGCGTTTACTGCATCTTCATCATGTAAAAATTTTGCGTCAGGGTGCCTGCGTAAAATACCCGATGCCGAACACGGTGCATCTAAAAATATCGCATCGGCACAAGACTCTAATACTGATAAATCAAGTGCATCAGCCTGCACAACACGCACATTGTCACACTTTAAACGTAATAAATTTTGTTTCAGTCGCGGTATGCGTTTGCTATTCAATTCCACAGCAACAATCCGCGCCTTGGGAAAGCGGTGTGCAAGCAATGCCGTTTTCCCGCCTGGTGCTGCGCATACATCCAAAATAAGCCCATCTTCTGGCGCATCCAATGCCAGTACAGCCATTTGAGCTGCCTGATCCATGACTGTAAAAGCACCTTCATCAAAGCCTGGCAATAAAGTAACATTTGTTCCTACTGGCAATAATGCGGCATACGGCGAAAATGCGCCTTTTTCTACCTCAATACCCATGCTATATACTTCTTCCAACCACGTTTTACGATCTACAAATACAGCCACACACAAATGTGCAGGTGTTTGCAATACTTGCGAAAATGTTTGCACCACATCCTGACCAAAAGCATCCCGCCAATGTTTATACAACCAATTGGGTATGCCTGCCCGTTGATATGGCTTTAATTTTCTAGGACGCTCTCCAGCAGCTACCTTGCGCAACACAGCATTGACCATACCTGATGCTTTGGGTTGTAATCGTTTCATTACATTCACACATTCTGACACCGCAGCATGACTGGGTACACGCATATAACGCAATTGATAAGTTCCAAGCAACAATGTCATACGCGCTTCAATATCTGGTTTTTGTTTTAGAAAACGAGAAAAGTCAGCTTCCAAAGCATAAAAGCATCTTAAAACACCCAAGACCAATTCATGTAATAAAGCGCGGTCTCGAGTATCTAAGTTCGCTCCCAACTGCTCCAACGCGACGTCTGCCTTATGCTTTTTTTCTAGTATACGAATCAATACCTGCACAGCCAACATGCGTACCGAACCTGATTGTTTATACGACCCCATGACCACCCTTATACCCAAATACGTTTATGCCAAGAATTGACATTGCCTACAGTAACAGACACATCATTTAAGTCAGTAGCTGGTGAAAGTAACGGTGTACCTGCTGCATTGTGTCTTGCAAATCTTGTGGACTTTTCATCGACGTATGCCTGCGCATAGTTTCCCATTCAGGCGCATGCTTATCTAAACTTAATTTACCAATGGATTGCCAAAGCTCAACACGCAAAGCATTTTCCATTTCTCTATATAAAATATAAGTCTTTGCCAACATCACCCCTGCATCTCGCCACATTTCTGGGACGCTCTCAGGTAAGTTTAAGAGGCTATCAACTGTTGAATAATACCCTATTTGCTGGGAGCCAAATGCCAAACATGCATATTGCGCCAGAAATTCAATATCTACCAAACCACCAGCATCATGTTTTAAATTAATGATGGATGCAGTTTTACTGGATAAATGCTCAAGCATTTTCTCGCGCATTTGCATCACATCAGCAGCCAAAATTTGATATTCCCTAGGAAGCTCCAGTACTTCTTGAAGCACTGTCATCACCTGAGTTTGCACTTCATCTGTGCCTGTTACTGCCCTAGCCCGACATAGAGCTTGATGCTCCCAAGTTTGTGCTTCTGTCAATTGATAATCTCGAAAACCATCCAACGTTGTCACCAAAACACCACTGTTACCGGATGGGCGCAAACGCGCATCAAATTCATAACCAGCACCAAATGGTGGCATGCCTATCAATTGTCGAATCACTCTTCGTCCCAAACGTTGCGCCCATTCTCTAGCGGAACGTTTGTTTATATCAGTATCTGGATTACCTACCAACACAAATACCATATCCAAATCCGATACCAAACCCATTTCTCGACTACCATGTTTACCCAATGCCAATGCAACCATAGGAAAATCACAAGGAAGTTCCAATTGCTGCAAACTGGAACGAAAACAAGCCTGTGTAGACGCATCAGCCACATCTGACAGCCAATGTCCTATGGTTATAGCGCCCACCTTGTGTGCATCCACTGCCAATGCACATTGAATGCGAGCCTGATCTATCAAACGACCCAATGCCGCTAAAAATTCTTCCTCATTCTTACCTGCATCCAAAACATTGATTTGTTCACACAGGCGATAAATTTCAGTCGCACCA
The DNA here is from genome assembly GCA_913055645.1 of uncultured Pseudomonadota bacterium. Classification (GTDB taxonomy): domain Bacteria; phylum Pseudomonadota; class Zetaproteobacteria; order Mariprofundales; family Mariprofundaceae. Next base: position 49,840 of record CAJXLC010000005.1, read on the forward strand.
CGATCATTTTCAAGTGGCCATTCCAACCAAGCTGGGTTTTTCACGATATGCTCAGAGAGATAACGACTCGCCGATAATACACCAATGAACCAGTCCAGTGCCCCTCGATGTGTTGCCAATAAATCAATCCACGTTGCCCTGCCTGCAATGGTGTGTAATAAATCAGAAAATGCATGCAAAGCATGCAAACCATTGCTGTCATCCAGCCAACATGGCATCGCCTTGTCTAAAATAAACTCAACTTGTTTACGGCTACGTTCAGGTAACATCCCACGTGATAATTGTGCATCAATCATATCTAATAACGTTTGCATTTGTTTTTGCATATCTTCTTTCAAGTCAGCTATATCATCCAAACGCGAACCCGTTAGCCAACTCTGAGCATCTGTTTCACCTTCTAAATCGGGGAGCACCCGTTCAGAAAAAACACCTGCAACATAAGCACTATGATCGCGCATTTGTTGATCAATATCAGAAATATTCAATGCTTGAGAAAGATAATCCGCATAATCAGCAGGCAAAGCATGAGTTTGTTCACCTTTTCGGGCTTGAATAGCATGTTCAATACGTCGCCAAAAACAATAAGCTTTAAACAGTTTATCTGCTTCAGCTTTGGGGATAAAACCTTTCTCTTGCAATAAATCTAAAGCAGATTTTCCTTCTTGCACCCTTAAGGCAATATCCCGACCACCATGCAATAACTGCATAGACTGAATAGTAAACTCGATTTCTCGAACACCACCATGCCCACGTTTTACATCAAATCCTTTAGCAATGGGTGCATGACCCGCCTGATGATTAATGCGCCGTTTCATCTCTGCCAATGCTGCAACGCTGCTATAATCGAGGTAACGCCTGAAAACAAATGGCGATATACCTTCAATAAATTCTTTCCCCAACGCCATATCGCCAGCCACGGGTCGCGCTTTAATGAGCATCGCCCGTTCCCATGTCTGCCCATATTCCAAATAATGCGAAAGCGTGGCATCAAGATTTAAACATATCGCAGCACCCTCACCTCCAGGTCGAAGGCGCATATCTACAGGCCAAACCATGCCTGTAGTCGTTTGTTCAGACATTAGCTTAATCAACATGCGCGAGTAATGATTATAATATTCTTTGGCAGAAACAGATTTTCTTCCGCCTTCTGTATTGCCACTGCCTTGCCACACAAATAAAGGATCAACATCCGATCCAAGGTTTAATTCATAACCACCAAGTTTGCCCAAACCAATGATACAAAACTTCCCATCACGTAATCTACCAAAACGTGTTGCAATTAAGCGTTCTGCCATCGACACCGATTGCTGCAACAAACTTTCTGCAACAGCTGTAATCGCATGATATGAATCTTCAATATCGCCATGCACACCCAGTTCCCACCAGATAATATACCGCATAGCCCGTTTTTTTAATTGCCTCAAATGATTCATGCACACGGCAAGTTCATCACTGTCACAAACAGGCATCCATGCCTCACTACTATCAGGCAAAACTGCGTGGTTTATATCTTGAAATAGCTGTTGATAATGATCTTTATCTGCTGTTCGCATCAAACTTTCGAATAATGGTGAACACGCTAACAAACGCTTTGCATCTGCTTGTAAGTCATTGGGAATCATGCTGACAAAATCCGAATTCATTCAGCTATGCTAATACAAATTAGAAAAAAAGCACGCTCATGCATAGCTCTATGACTATGTTATTACAGTAATAATTTGAGCACAAAGTCAGGCATAGAAAAATACATTTTATTTAATACTTCATATTTTGATCTCAATTTCTAAATCACAAGAAAAAGCCTACTTAACCGTAAAAAACTTCTGACTGTGTTGAGCAAACCCCGCTCCTGCTTCTGTATAAATATTAAAAACAGTATCAACGCCACTCTTCATTAAACCTTCTTCTTCATCATGGTAAAGCGATACCGCACTTAGCTTGCCTTTAAAACCTGATTGCCTAATCAGATTTGCAGCCTCTTTGTTTGCCTCAACATTGGGAACGCACAGAAAAACCCATTCAATAGCCGTGTTCTTTATATCCATTGAATACCAAAAATCAGAACTGCTCACATTGGCACAATAAGTTTTTCTACCATTTATAACCTGTGCATTTACCACTTGCTCATCAAAATCCAGTCCCACTGCCTTTTTTTGTTCTTCAACAAGATAATCGTAAGCGCCGCTACCAACACGACCCATGCCACAGATTAATATCCTCACATTAGCAAGATCAATACTTGTCCCATCTTCTTTTAGTTCAGAGTCCTGAAAGTTTTGTAACTTTGTCTCAAATCTAGAAAATAAATCGTCAAAGCGTTTATTAAATGCTGAAGAAACAACAAATGAAACAGCAACCAATAGCGCCATCACAACCAGCCAGTCAGTTGAAATCCATTCTTGAGATACAGCGACAATGGTAACAATAAGCCCAAACTCACTAAAATTTCCAAGCGATATAGATGCTTTGCTCGCAGGATATATTTTTACTTTAAAACGTGATAATAACAATAAAAACAAACCACTTTTAATCAGTAATAGTGTTAATAAGATAACAACAACCAAGAGCGTTGTAATATCAGGCAAGCCAGCCATACCAATACTCAAAAAGAATCCGACCAAAAACAATTCTTTTATGCCAAACAAGGCTTTGGATAGTTCATCAGCCTTCGCTGTGTTTGCCAGTAAAACACCAAATACCAAAGCACCAAGGTCAGCCTTCATATCAACCATTTCAAACAATGAGGCTCCACCCAAAGCCATAGATAAGCCAAAAAGCAACAGCAGTTCTCCATGCCCAACCTTGGTTGACAGTTTAATCATCAAAGGTCGTGCAAGGATAATCAATACAATTAAAGGCAACGCCCATAATGAAGGTACTTTTGCTTGTGATATGCCCAAATAAAGAACTGCTACCAAATCTTGAATAATTAATATGCCAATGGCGATTTGCCCATACTGAGAAAGAAAGTCACCACGTTCTTCAAGAGCTTTAACTACAAAAACGGTGCTTGAAAAAGACAAAGCAAAGCTAATAATGAATGCATTCATCAACGATAACTGTTCAAAAAGAGGCAGGCTCATTTCTTTGAGAAGTAATAATGTCGCAATAGATACAATGCCAAATATCAGCATATGTGCCAGAGTACCGCCCCATATTTCAGTGCGAAGAAGCTCTTTTATTTTTAGTTTAAGACCAATAGAAAAAAGTAATAGCGTGATGCCAAGGTCAGCCATTTCGTTAAGAAATTCCCCACCTTGTGCGCCAGCATAATTAAGTGAAAATCCTGCTACAAGAAACCCGACAAGTGGTGGCAACCCTACCGCGCGACTCAAAGCACCAAAAAGAAACGCAACAGCTATCCAAAGCGGGTCTTTATAATCAATTGAAGAGAGTATAAATTCCAATGAAGACTCCTGTTGTCGATATTACTTACCATGCAAGCTTGTTCAAGAGCAGCCACGAAAAAAGACCGCCACTTGCGTGACGGTCTTTCATCTTACATTCAACCCTGAATCAAAATTATACTGAGTAGTACATTTCCATTTCAATTGGATGTGGACGCATACGAAGTTCAGTTACATCATCCATTTTCATGGAGATATAAGCATCAATCATATCATCATCCATCACACCGCCAACTTTCAAGAAGTCACGATCTGCATCCAAAGCTTCCAAAGCTTGATCCAAACTAGAGCATACTGTTGGAATCTTAAGTGCTTCTTCCGCAGGTAAATCATACAAGTTCTTATCAGCAGCTTCGCCTGGATCAATCTTGTTGGCAATACCATCAAGACCAGCCATCAACAATGCTGTAAAACCTAAGTATGGGTTTGATGAGCAATCTGGGAAACGCACTTCAATCCTACGTGCTGGATCAGAGTTGACCACAGGAACACGAATAGAAGCAGAACGATTACGATTTGAATAGGCCAACATTACTGGTGCTTCAAAACCTGGAACCAAACGTTTGTATGAATTTGTAGAAGCATTGGTAAATGCATTCAATGCACGGGCATGTTTAATGATACCGCCGATATACCATAAAGCTTCCTGAGAAAGATTGGCATACTTATCACCTGCAAAGAGGTTGGTACCATCTTTCCAGATGGATTGATGCACATGCATCGCAGTACCGTTATCACCAAAAATAGGCTTAGGCATAAATGTTGCAGTTTTGCCATAGGCATCAGCAACATTATGAACCACATATTTGTACCATTGTGCTTTATCAGCCTGTTCAATCAACTGACCAAATCGCATCGCTAATTCACACTGTCCAGCTGTTGCAACTTCATGATGATGGCATTCCATATGGATGCCCAAATCACTCATCACCAATGACATATCGTTACGCATTTCGTGCAATGTATCTACAGGGGGAACTGGGAAGTAACCACCCTTAACTTTAGGGCGATGGCCAGTATTGCCACCTTCGTATTTTTCATTGGAATTCCATGCCGCTTCTTCAGAGTCAATCGAATAACTACAAGAACCCATTTCATTACTATAGCGCATGCCATCAAAAACAAAGAATTCCAATTCAGGACCAAAATACACAGTATCCGCGATACCTGCAGCTTTGATATATTTCAATGCACGCTGTGCTACCTGACGAGGGCAACGATTATAATCTTCACCTGTAATAGGGTCGATGACCTGAGACACAAGTACCAACGTAGATGCTTCAAAGAAAGGATCAATACGCGCACTCTCTGGATCAGGTATCAGAGACATATCTGAATTATTAATATCACACCAGCCTTCAATAGAAGAGCCATCAAAGGCAAAGCCATCTTCAAAGCTATCTTCACTCAACTCGTGGATTGGGAATGTTACATGCTGCCATTTGCCTTTGGTGTCCGTAAAACGAACATCCACAAAATCGCATTCATTTTCTTCGACTAATTCGAAGACCTTTTTAATCGCGTCACTCACAACTATTCTCCTCTGGGGTAAGTATTGCCCATGCAAATAAGCAAGTGGAACGATACACGCCTGCTATAATTTCACAATGCCTGACATTCCAAAATCTAGATAATACAGTTCAAAAGCTATAAATTATAGTTTATTGGCTTATGCTTTAGGATGCAACATGGTTGTGGGGTCAAGCAGTTTATCCAGTTCAGATGACGAAAAAACACCTTGTTCCAAACATAACTGGCGAACAGTTTTACCTTCTTTTACTGCCTGTTTGGCAAGGGCTGAAGCTTTATCATAGCCCATCATAGGTGCCAATGAGGTCACCATACTCATGCTCCATTCAATTTGTTGTTCACATTTCTCGCGATTCGCTTCTAAACCTGCGATACATTTATCCGCAAACATCATACTCGCACGGGCTAAAGTGCTTTCTGATTGCAATAAATTATGCGCCATCACAGGTAGCATCACATTCAAATCAAGCAACCCCGATGCGCCACCAAAAGCAATGGTAGCATCATTACCAATCACCTGCGCACATACTTGCGCCATAGATTCTGCAATCACGGGGTTTACCTTACCTGGCATGATTGATGAACCGGGTTGCACTGCGGGAACAGTAATTTCACCCAAACCACAACGAGGTCCCATATTTAATACTCGAACATCATTGGCAATTTTCACCAATGACACTGCCAATGCCCGCAATGCACCAGATAATTCCACAGCAGCATCTTGAGCTGCTTGTGCTTCAAAATGATTTACAGCTTCACTAAAGTTAATACCATAAAACTCGGAAAGCTCCGCCGCCATACGCGCGCCAAATTCAGGATGCGTATTCAAACCTGTACCAACAGCCGTACCACCTTGCGCCAATTCTGTAATACGTGGTAAACAAGCCTCTAAACGCGCAATACCAAGCTCAATTTGGCGCCCCCAAGAAGATATTTCCTGACCCAACGTAATCGGTGTTGCATCCATCAAATGCGTACGCCCAATTTTTACAACATCCATCATAGTTTCTGATTTCTGCTGTAACACGCCATGTAAATGCTTCAAAGCTGGTATCAATTGATGTACCAACACATCCGCCGCTGCCACATGAATAGCCGTAGGAATCACATCATTGGATGATTGCCCCATGTTCACATGGTCATTGGGATGAATGTTCGCAGCTTTATCCAATTGCGCGCAACGGTGAGCAATCACTTCATTGGCATTCATATTGGTGGACGTTCCTGAACCCGTTTGAAAAATATCCAACACAAAATGCTTATCCAAATCACCATTAACCACTTCTTCTGCAGCTTTGCTTATCACTTTAGAGGCTGACTCATCCAGCTTACCCAAATCTAAATTCACTTTGGCAGCCGACTGCTTAATTCGCCCCAATGCCTTGATAAAGGTGCGCGAAAAACGCAAATCTGATACAGGAAAATTTTCTACTGCTCGCGCTGTCGATGCACCATACATCGCATCCATCGGCACCTGCATTTCACCCATAGAGTCACTTTCAATCCGTGTTTTTTTATCCGTCATATCTATCCTCATCCATTTAAGCTATTTGTTATTTATTCGTTGGGTTTTCGCAACGCGACATGTGTCGCTATTCAGCACGCCTTAACCACAACATAGTCACATCATCAGAAGCCGCTAATTTGCCAAAATCATCCAATTCATCCTGAAGCTGTTGAGATAATACAGCAATATCCAATGTGTGATGCTCTGCAAACCATGTCTTTACTCGATGCTCGCCAAACATCTCATCTGAGTCGTAATTCATCGCCTCGGTAATACCATCACTATAAACCAACAAGGTATCATCTTTTTCGAGCTTTTGTTCAGACACCTCAAACGTTAAATCAGGCTGTAATCCCATGGGCGGTGATGATGCTTCAAATGCCTCAACCTTCCCATCTCGGCACAATAATGCTGGAACATGCCCTGCATTCAACCATAACAAAGCATTGGATTCAGGTTGTAACTTTGCCAAAAATAATGTCACAAAACGCCCCCCTGTCAGGGTTTCACACAGGGTATTGTTAATATATTCGGCTGCTTTTTCAAAAGCCAGCTCCAAGTGTGCCAATGCATGCAACATGGCTCGTAAATTCGCGACTGTGAGTGCAGCGGGATAACCTTTACCTGCAACATCTGCAACAACCAGCCATACACGACCGTCAGGCAATTCAATGTGATCATAATAATCACCACCCACCGCCTCACAACTCTGTTCAAAACCCAATACCTGATAATTTTTAATATCTGGGATATCTACGGGCAACATAGCATGATGAATCTCTACAGCGATTTCCAGCCCATGCTTTAATTCCTCACGCTCTTTCAGACCTGCAAAGGCCGTATTCATACCTTTCGCTAAAGTGCCGAATTCATCATCACTCAATACAGCTACATATCCATCATACTGACCCTGTCGCATACGTTCCAAGCCCACAGAGAAGCTTGCCATCACTTGCTTTAAAAGTTTACCAACCGTAAATACAAGCCATGCACCCGCTAACATCAATAAAACAAATAGCACACCTGCTTGCAATAAAATAAACTGTTGTTCAGATGCACTATCCGCATCCAAAATAAGATAAACAAAAAGTGCCAATATACTGGCTGGTAAAGCACTGGTAATAAGAAATATAACCCATGGACGGCGTGATATTTTATTCCAACGTAACACATGGCTATAGTCATCATTTAACGTGTGTAAGAATAGACCGCTTACCGCCAGTTCATCACGTAAGCGTACGCTATATGCCAAGGTCATCGACAAAGCCATGCTCGGAGCCAGCACGCCTGCCCCGTAGAACAATGATAATGTCAAAGCAATCGACATGCGTGGTGTCAAGACAACACCACTAACTGCCGCACCAATATTTAACACTAAAATGAGATACATTGCACAGCACAACCCTGCAATAAAGAACCCTTTCAAAGCCCGCTTTGGTAGTAATGAAATACTTTGTTCCAAATAGCGCTGTGTTTTTCGCGTAGGTTTATCCAACCAGGATTGTCCTCGTTTCAGTGGCCCATAAACCCACACTGCTGTACCTACAAATACTACTGTAAACACAGTCATATCCATCAACGATAGCCACCATGGAATCGCAATAGATGCACTATTACCAAACATTCGCATCACCCACTGGGCAACAATAAACACCATCAAAAGTGGCCATAAAACAGCAATAAAATGCCATATTGATAGTTTAGGTTTTAACATGCAGCCACTTTAGCATAAAAAAGGGTGGATGAAATAATTTCACCCACCCTTACAAAAAATACGTAACTTCATTCAACCGTTGAATGTTATAAACCCAATACATCCTGCATATCATACCAGCCCACTGGCTGCTCTAATATCCAAGATGCAGCGCGCACGGCTCCTTTGGCAAAGACAATACGATCTTGCGCAAAATGATTAATTTCAATGCGTTCTTCATCAGCAATAAATGAAGCTTTATGGTCACCAATAATGTTACCACCACGCACCACTGAAAAACCAATGCTTCCAGCCTCCCGTGCGCCAGTAATACCCTCGCGCGCATACACCGCAACATCATCAAGTTTCACATCACGTCCATCTGCCAAAGCACGCCCCATCGCCAAAGCTGTGCCTGACGGCGCATCTACTTTATGTTTGTGATGTGCTTCATAAATTTCTGCATCATAATCACTACCCAGCACCTGTGCGGCTTGTTGAATCAAACTCAAAGCCAAATTCACACCTACTGAATAATTGGCTGCCATCACCACCCGTGAGTTAGCAAGTGTTGATTTCAACTCATCCATTTGTGCAGGTTCAAAACCTGTTGTGCCAATCACCATCGCCATACCATGCTTAGCAACAAATTTAGCATGCTCCAAACAACCTTGCGGTGCTGTGAAATCAATCAACACATCGCCAGCTTCGCAGCTTGACAAATCATCCACCAAACTCACACCCAATGCACCAATCCCGGCTAAATTTCCAGCATCTGTGCCAAGAAGTGGTGAGTTTTCTCGCTCAGTTGCAGCAACCAGTTCTGCACCTTCGCTGGCATCAATCGCTTTAACCAACATGCGCCCCATACGCCCAGAAGCACCTGTTACAATAACTTTCATTATTTCACCTCGCTCGCCAAATCATCTAAAAAGCTTTTTACTTTACCCAAAAATGATGAGCGTTCTGGATACACCTCATCACCGGTTGCTTCAGCAAACTTTTCCAAAGATTCCTTTTGCACTTTCGATAGTTTTTTAGGTACAGCAATATTCACACGCACATATAAATCACCCGTTTGATTGGTACGCACATCTGGCACACCATGCCCACGCAAACGAAAAACACGACCAGCTTCAGTTCCTGCTGGAATACGAATTTTCACCTTGCCCGTTAATGTAGGCGCATCAATTTCTGTACCCAACACAGCTTGCGGGAACGTAACAGGCATATCACAATGTAAATCAGCTCCATCACGCTCAAAAATCGCATGCTCTTTCAAGCTAACAACCACATACAAGTCACCAGCAGGTCCGCCATGTTCACCCACTTCACCTTCGCCTGACACACGTACTTGTGCACCATGATAGACACCAGCAGGAACTTTAATTTTCAAGTTTTTGGTGACACGTTTACGGCCTGAACCTCCGCAACTCACACAAGGGGATTCAATTTTTTTACCAGCCCCATGGCATGCAGGACATGTACGACGTACCGCAAAAAATCCTTGCTGCATCTGCACTTGTCCATGACCACCACAGGTCGTACAAGGTACAGGGTTTGTGCCAGGGCGTGCGCCTGAACCATCACAGGTATCACAATGGGCATGTTTGGGAATATCCAGTGAAACTTCTTTTCCTGTAGCGGCTTCTTCTAATGTAATCTCCAAATCATAACGTAAATCCGAACCACGGTTGACCTGCTGACCTCCGCCACCAGCTCCGCCGAACATATTGCCAAATACATCACCAAACAAATCACCAAAATCACGGTAAGCATGTGAATCTTGGAATCCACCTGCACCAAAACCGCCCATTTGCGCATCCACACCAGCATGACCATATTGATCATAGCGAGCACGCTTATCTTCATCGGATAACACTTCATAAGCTTCGGTAACTTCACGAAAGTTTGCAGCCGCTGTCTCATCATCAGGATTTTTATCGGGATGATATTTCATCGCTAATTTTCGATAAGCACGCTTAATACCATTGGCATCTGTGCCTTTATCTACACCCAAAACTTCATAATAATCGCGTTGTGACACTAGGACTCTCCAAACTTTATATTCTTCAAACTCTCAAACAACAAAGGGAGCAAGACATAAATGCCTGCTCCCCTTTATCAAGCAATCTAGCAATTACTTTTTATCATCAACCACTTCTGCATCAACCACTTCCGCATCCATCACGTCTGCATCTTTTGGTTTTGAAGCTGCATCAGCTCCCGTTGCAGAACCTTCTGGTGCAGTGCCAGCAGCATCGCCTGCTTCAGAAGCCGCTTGTTCAGCTTGCATCTTTTGATACACAGCTTCGCCCAACTTCTGTGATTTCTCACCCAAGTTTTCTTCAGCTTTCTTGATTGCTTCAAGATCACTGCCTTCCAATGCAGTTTTTAATTCAGCCATCGCTGTTTCAATCGCAGCTTTGGTTTCATCATCCACAGCATCACCATTTTCTTTCAATGATTTTTCAGTGGCATAATACATTTGATCAGCACGGTTACGTGTCTCAATGCCTTCTTTTGCCTTGGCATCTTCATCAGCATGTGCTTCAGCATCTTGTTTCATGCGTTCGATTTCTTCTTCAGATAAGCCAGAACCTGATTCAATACGAATCGAAGTTTCTTTGCCTGTACCTTTATCTTTGGCATGCACATGAATAATACCATTGGCATCAATATCAAAGGTCACTTCAATTTGAGGCATGCCACGTGGTGCTGGAGCAATACCTTCCAAGTTAAACAAACCCATTTCTTTATTGGCGGAGAAGATTTCACGTTCACCCTGTGCAATTTTAATGGTTACTGCTGTTTGATTGTCTGCCGCAGTGGTATAAGTTTGAGATTTCTTGGTAGGAATGGTGGTATTCTTATCAATAATCTTATTGAATAAACCACCTTCCACTTCAATACCCAAAGACAATGGCGTAACATCCAATAGCAACACATCTGTTACATCACCAGTAAGGATTGCGCCCTGAATACCAGCACCAATGGCCACCACTTCATCAGGATTCACACCTTTATGAGGCTCTTTACCAAAGAATGCTTCCACTTTTTCTTGCACCAATGGCATACGAGTTTGACCACCCACCAATACTACATCATGGATTTCAGAGGCTTTCACACCAGCATCTTTCAATGCTTGTTTACATGGAGCCAATGAACGCTCAACCAAATCACCCACTAAAGATTCAAACTTGGCACGGGTAACCTTCACCAACAAATGTTTAGGACCTGAAGCATCTGCTGTGATAAATGGTAAGTTTACTTCTGTTTGTTGCGATGAAGAAAGCTCAATCTTGGCTTTTTCAGCAGCTTCTTTTAAACGTTGTAATGCCAATTTGTCTTCTAGCAAGTCTACACCGTTTTCTTTCTTAAACTCTTCAGCTAAATATTTGATAAGCACTTGGTCAAAATCTTCACCACCCAAGAATGTATCACCATTAGTCGATTTAACTTCAAATACACCATCACCGATTTCAAGAATCGACACGTCAAATGTACCACCACCCAAATCGTAAACAGCAATCAAATGATTTTCTTCGGTTTTATCCAAACCATACGCCAATGCCGCAGCGGTTGGCTCATTCACAATACGAAGTACGTTAAGACCAGCAATTGCACCTGCATCCTTGGTTGCCTGACGTTGTGAATCGTTAAAGTAAGCAGGTACTGTAATCACTGCATCAGTAACAGTTTCACCCAAATAATCTTCAGCTGTTGATTTCATTTTTTGCAAGGTAATCGCAGAGACTTCCTGTGGGCTCATTTTCTTACCATCAGCTTCAACCCAAGCATCGCCATTATCAGCCGCAACAATCGGATAAGAAACCAAATCATGATGATGTTTGGTTTCTTTTGAATCAAACTTGCGGCCAATCAAACGTTTTACCGCATAAAAAGTGTTATCTGGATTGGTAACCATCTGACGTTTTGCAGCAGCACCCACCAAACGCTCATCGGCTGTAAATGCAACCACAGATGGGGTTGTATTATCGCCTTCACTGTTTGGAATTACTTTGTGTGTATCACCTTCCATCACAGATACACATGAATTGGTTGTTCCTAAATCAATACCAATGACTTTTGCCATGTTCTACTCTCCTGTACTTCTTCAAACTTTAATTTCTTCTTACTGCTTGTATGGGGGCGCTCATTTCTCGATTCAACCCCTACTAACATATTGCGCTTTACTTTCCGCTGGATACCAATACCCGTGCTGGGCGAATCAAACGTCCATTCAGGGTATATCCAGCACAATGTTGATTAACCACTACTCCTTCAGGTTCATCGGATGGCATTTGTGATAATGCCTCATGTTTATGCGGGTCAAACTGCTCGCCCACAGCATCAATACGTTCCACATCAAATTTGCCCATCATATCATGCCATGAATCCAAGGTACGTTGCACACCATCACGCAAGGCATCCTCTTTGCCTTCTTCCACATCCAATGCACGTTCAAGATTGTCCACCACATCAAGCAGAGCCACAGTAAATTTCTCTACTGCAAATTTACGTGCATCCACCACTTCACGAGCTGTACGTTTGCGCAAGTTATCCATTTCAGCATGTTGACGAAGCAACTTATCATTAAGTTCAGTGACTTCATTCTGTAGCGCCTGCATTGGATCAATCGGTTCACCTTCTTCATCAACAGTGAGTACATCATCTTCAAGTGATGTTTCTTCGTTTATTGTTTCAACTTCTTGGTCTTCAATGTCTTGTTTCTCATTCTTGCTGCTCACAAAAATCCTCCATCAATTGGCTAGTCGGTTATATAGGTATCCCATAATCCATTTTCAAGCCCCCCAATATAAAAGATACGTAACTATTCAGATTGCTACTGATTTGCTCAAGATTAAGGCGAAAAAGCGCAGCGTACTTCCTGTACGTGAGAATTTTCAACGCAGAGATTATGTAAATCAGTGGTGAGCGGAGTAGTTACAAAAATGCATACAAATATTCTACAACTTGCAACTCACAGCCTCAACCGCAATATGTGGCGCGATAAAAACACCTCACAAAACCGTTGATGGAGTAATCACAACCATGCAAAAGTTAGCCCAAAACATCATCCAACATGTTCGTTTTGAACAATTTATTATCGCAGTCATCCTAATAAGTGCTGTACTTATCGGATTGGAAACATCTCCAGAAATCATGCTGTCATATGGTGATTGGATTCACCTTGGCAACCAACTGGTACTTGCCGTTTTTATCATCGAAGCAGCACTTAAAATATATGCCGTCGCACCCAAACTCAGTGGGTATTTTGGTAAGGGCTGGAATATCTTTGATTTCTCCATCATTTTACTCGCTCTGTTACCAAGTACGGGTGAATTTGCCATGATTGCACGCTTGGCTCGTCTACTTCGTGTACTTCGCCTTATTTCAGCGATTCCTGAATTACGTTTGATTGTCTCCACACTCATGCGCTCTATTCCTAGTATGGCAAATGTTATGTTATTGATGAGTGTTATCTTTTATATTTACGCCGTGGCAGGGCAGCAGTTATTCCATGAACATGACCCAGAGCATTGGCATAATATAGGTATTTCATTGCTTACATTATTTCGCATTGTCACCTTGGAAGATTGGACAGATGTCATGTACACAGCTATGGAAATGAATCCATACAGTTGGATTTATTTTGTCTCATTTGTCATTCTTGGCACGTTTGTGATTATCAATTTATTCATTGCTGTGGTGATTAATAATCTCGATGAAGCCAAACAAGAACGCCTCGCCGAAATGCGTACGCCACCCAGTCGAGATGATTTACTCAAAGAACTAGCTCAAACACAAAAGGCGTTATTATCACTGAGTCAGCAGCTTGCGAATAAAGATATGGATACACTTATAAATAAATAACCATACAAAAGTTGTGCTTTAATTTCATTTCTATTAGAAACCGCAATTCGATGTTTCATATTATTGATGATGAGCCCATGCTCCGCGAACTTTTGGATACCATTATTGATGATGCGGGATTTTCTTCTCGCAGTTTTGAATCGGGCGAGGCTTACCTTCGCTTTCTCCACTCACCTGATTTTGAAAAGCCTACCGCAATATTAAGTGATGTTTCTATGCCAGGCATAAGTGGCTATGATTTGGCAACTGCGATTCGCAAGGTATATCCCTTGCAAAAAATCATACTCGTCACAGGTAACGTGAACAATGAACAGATTCAGTCTGTGAAAAAGCATTTGTGTTATATCCTTGCCAAACCTTTCCACCCTGAAGTTGTCATCGATTTACTTACTTCTTTATCCGCCTGTGAAAAATCTTGCGAAAATAACCCTACACTAGAGTATTTTAAAGATTGTAAGCTTGCTATTGATCAGAACTGCCCATTTCATTAGTTAGATACCTTCAAACGCATCACAAACTGACGTTTGCCAATTTTAGAATATCGACCAAGCAATACCTCACCCAGCATCTTCGCATCATGGTCAACCGCTGCAATAACCACCTCTTTCCCTAGAGCAATCGTAAGCTCTGTCGCAGCACCTGCGATGCTTATTTCCCCACGATTATTCTTGCTTCTTGGATTGCTATTATATTTCAAATAGGAATCAGGAATTGCAGGTGTTACATTCGAGCCAAGCCCTATCATTACATCTTGATGATCATCTAAACCTGATTGACTGGAGCGTTTCATCCAAGGAATGATACGCACATGCACCAAACCATCGCCCGCCAATCTCGCACGAACATAAAACCCCGTAGTAATGGGAATCAATTCAACACTACGCCTCTGAACCACGCCATAACCACTTAACCATAGATGCGTTTCACGGTTAAAACTCTGAACAACCCCCGTTTCAATACGGCCTGGCTTATTGGCACCCACACGCAACTGATAACGGCTACGGTGGGATGCATAGCCTAACTGTTGTCCCACAGCCAATTGAACCCATCCCCCTGATAGCGATGATATAGAAGCACTTCCAGCCATAGAGGATTCTTTTAAATCTGAAACATCTTCAATGTTCACCTGCACATTTAATTGAGCCGCAGGCTTATCAAGCCTTTTCAATAAAGCTTTGGCTTTTTGAATGTGTGCAGGCTTGTCATCAATCAACAACATGCGTTGTGAGTTCATTTCTATCACTTTTCCTTCATTGGAAAGTTGTGTTGTTACAGCTTGTGCAGCCTCATGTAATGGTAGAAAATAGACTTCTATAGTTTCCGTGGCGGCATAAGAAGGTGATACCCAGCTGTAAAAAAGCACTAAAAAAACGAATAGGTTTCTCATTTATACGCCCTCATTATCTGACCCAGCCCTTGGTTTCTATGTTTCACCAGCCTTACGCCATGATTTGGATCGTGATGCAGCCTGCTCTTTTCGCCAAGTTTCAATCTTGGCATGGTCACCACTAAGCAACACATCAGGAACTCGCTTGCCCTCAAAGGATTCTGGACGGGTATAATGTGGCCAATCTAAAATCCCTTCTTCAGTAAACGAATCAAGTACCGCCGATTCCGCTGAACCCAACACATCAGGAAGCAAACGAATCACCGCATCCAATACAGATAATGCCGCAGGCTCACCACCTGATAACACATAGTCTCCTAATGATAGTTGCTCATCAACTTCATCGCAAACACGCTCATCAAAACCTTCATAACGACCACAAAGTAGGGTTAAGTGTCTATGTTCAACATATTCAAGGGCTTTTTGTTGGGTGAAACGGTTGCCAGATGGGGTCAACATCACCACATGGGTTTGTGGGTCGCGCTTGCGAGCCTCACGAATTGCGGCAACCACTGGCTCAGGCTTCATCAACATGCCAGGACCACCACCGTAGGGTTTATCATCAATGGTTCGATGTTTATCGGTGGTAAAATCGCGCAGTTGCATACAATCAACTTGCGCTAACTTTTTCTCAATCGCACGTTTGGGAATCGAGCAGCTTAATGGCGAATCAAAGAACTCAGGGAATAAGGTTAAGATTTGGGCGTGAAACATGCATCCATCCCATCCAGCAAACAGACATCAACACGCCGCTCTTCCATATCGACCATTTGTATCACATCTTCGGTAAAAGGAAGCATCCACTCGCCTTGCATGGATACATGCTCGGGTGTTTCCACAACCAAAATATCTTGTGCGCCATATTCTTCCAATGCTTTCACAGAGCCAATGAGCTTACCATCCACATACACATCGCAACCAACCAGCTCTTCCCATAAATATTCATCGTCATCCACGTCTATTTCATCCGTAGAGACCCAAATCTTTATTTTTTTAAGTTGCTCTGCCTGAGTACGGGTATTCACACCCTCAAGCTCTGCCAACATGCCTTTATTGCCATGCTGCCAACAACGGCTAACAGCATATGGTTTGGAAGAATCAGCATCCATGCCCAAGTACCAACAAGAATACCCAGCAATGCCAGAGGCAGGCCGGGTATCCGAATAAACAGTGAGTGTACCTTTTAGGCCATGTACGCCTAAGATGGTACCCACACAAATCAATGTATCAGTCATGCTATCAAGAAAGACGTGGCTTTATAAACATTAGCACGTCTTATCCAAGAATAGTTAAGCAGATGCCTTGGCAATCAAGCTCGCAACACGATCTGAAGGCTGTGCGCCCAAATCAGTCCATGCTTTTACACGCTCAAGATCCAACTCAACTACTTCTGGTTCCTTGCAAGGATCGTAGTAGCCCAACTTCTCGATAAACGCGCCGTCACGACGTTTACGTTCATCCATTACTACTACTGCATAAAACGGGCGTTTCTTACGTCCACCACGTTGCAAGCGAATCACTGTTGCCATAGTTCAAAACCTCCAAAATCAGGCGCGCACTATAACGGGCAAGCCTTAAAAGTCATCATTTTAATTTTATTGTTCCATCAAAAAAGCAATGTGGCGTTACATCTTCGGCATTCCACCCATGCCACCCATGCCGCCGCCCATACCTCCAAACTGCCCCATCATCTGCGACATCATGCGTTTGCCTTTGCCACCCTTCATTTTTTTCATCATTTTCTGCATTTGAGCAAACTGTTTAAGCATTTTATTTAGCTCAGGCACACTTGTTCCCGAACCTGCTGCAATACGCTTCTTGCGGCTGCCATTGATAAGCCGAGGGTATTGGCGTTCTTTACCTGTCATGGAATACACCATCGCTTGCATGCGTTTCATAGGCTTATCATCGACTTGTGATAAGGCATCTTTCGGCAAATTCACACCGGGCAGCATCTTCAACATACCAGACATACCACCCATATTCTGCATTTGTCCCAATTGATCGGCAAAATCCATCAAATCAAACGAACCTTTCTTAACCTTCTTCGCCAGCTTTTCTGCACTTTTTTGATCAACATTCGCCTGAATTTTTTCAACCAGACCAACAACATCACCCTGCCCTAAAATGCGTCCAGCCATGCGTTGTGGATCAAACAATTCAAAAGCATCAACCTTTTCACCTGTACCCACATAACGCACAGGTACACCTGTACTATGTGCCACAGAAAGCGCTGCACCACCACGCACATCAGCATCAGTTTTGGTCAATACACAACCTGATAAAGTCACCGTTGCATGGAACTGCTCAGCAATTTGCAAGGCTGTTTGCCCTGTCATTGAATCCAAGACCAATAAGCTTTCAGTTGCCTGCACAGCATCTGCTACAGATTTGATTTCAAGCATTAAATCATCATCAACAACTTGCCGACCAGCCGTATCAAGAATAAGAATATGATGACCGCCAGTTCTTGCTAACTGCAAGGCTGATTTTGCCATCTTCGCAGCCGAATCACCTTCACCCACCAAATAAGGTACATCCACTTGCCCAGCTAAAACTTGCAACTGTTCACGCGCCGCAGGACGCGTGGCATCGACACTGGTCAAGGCAACTTTTTTACCTTGCGATGTTAATAAACGTGCCAATTTACCTGCTGTAGTTGTTTTACCTGCACCTTGCAAACCACATAATAAAATAACCGATGGAATCTTCGATAAATCTAAGTCGCGACGCTGCCCACCCAGCACATCCGCCAACACATCATTAAGAATTTTAACAATCACCTGACCTGGATTCAGGCTTTTGGCAACATCTGCACCCAAAGCACGTTCACGCGCTTCTTCCATCAAATGACGAACCACAGGCAAGGCAACATCCGCTTCCAACAATGCCATGCGCATTTCACGCAATGTCACATCAAGATCTGCTTCACTAATACGCGCAACACCGCGTAATTTATTGGCAATACCACCTATTTTTTCACTTAAACGATCAAACATGATTCACTCCAACGCAAAAAGGGAAGGCAAGCCGCCCTCCCTCTCCACCTATTCATCATTACATAATTATTTCGCAGGTTTCTCTGCAGATTTTTTATCTCCAATAGCCAGTAATTCCACTTCAAAAATTAAAGTCGAATTAGGCGCAATCAATGCACCTGCACCATGTTCTCCATAAGCCAAATTAGATGGTATATAGAATTTAAATTTCGAACCAACTGGCATCAATTGCACGCCTTCTGTCCAACCTTTAATCACACCATTCAATGGAAAAGAAATTGGCTTATTACGTTTGTATGATGAATCAAACTCTGTGCCATCCAACCGTGTACCACGGTAATTCACTGTCACCGTATCCGTTGCAACAGGTTTCGCACCATCGCCCATCTTCAATACTTCATATTGCAAACCGCTGGCCGTGGTTGTTACGCCATCTTTTTTAGCATTTTCAGCCAAGAATTTTTCGCCTTTGGCTTTATTTTCCGCACCCGCTGCTTTACGTTCTTCTGCTTGCTTTACCGCACGTTTTTGAAAGAAATCTTGTTTAACCTTGGTTGCTTCTTCTGCATTCAAACGTGTTTTAGTGCCATCCAACCGGGCATTGAGAGCCTCTGTAAATGCAATCCTATCAATATCTGTACCCAAACTTTTTAAGGAGTTGGCAATATCCAAACCGATAGCATAGCTCACTTTTGATGTTTCACTATCCAAAGCTGCTTGTTTGGGTGCTTCAACCTTTTGCTGTGAGCATGCTGCCAACATGGCAACTACTGCGACTATTATATACTTTTTCATCATATCCTCTTATTACTTATTTTATTTATCTCAAATAAACTATTATTTCACTCACTATCCAACAAATTGTAACTATTCAGGTTGCGACCCGTTCATTCGAGATCAAGGCGAAAAAGCGCAGCTTACAATTGTAAGTGAGTATTTTTTCAACACAGGTATCAAATGAATAGACAGTAAGCTAAACAGTTACTCCCACTCGATGGTTGCAGGCGGCTTACCTGAAACATCATATACCACACGATTAATACCACGCACTTCATTGATAATACGATTGGAAACCTTACCCAATAAAGCATGCGGCAACTCAGCCCAATGTGCAGTCATAAAATCTTGCGTTTCCACAGCACGAAGTGCTACAACCCATTCGTACGTTCGTCCATCACCCATCACACCCACAGATTTGACGGGTAAAAACACCACAAATGCCTGTGATGTTTTTTCATACCAACCTGATGCACGCAATTCTTCAATAAAAATCGCATCCGCCCTACGCAATAGGTCAGCATATTCTTTCTTTACTTCACCCAAAATACGCACACCCAAACCAGGACCAGGGAATGGATGACGATACACCATCTCTGGTGCTAATCCCAAAGCTACGCCCAACTCACGCACCTCATCTTTAAATAATTCTCGCAAAGGCTCTAACAACTTCAAATGCAAGGTTTCAGGCAGTCCACCTACATTATGATGACTCTTAATGGTTTTGGCTTTGCCATTTTTTCCACCTGCTGATTCAATCACATCAGGATAAATGGTTCCCTGTGCCAACCATTTGGCTTGCGGTAATTTGGCAGATTCTTGCTGAAACACTTCAACAAATTCACGGCCAATAATTTTACGCTTTTGTTCAGGATCTGTAACACCTGCCAAATGCCCAAGAAACACATCCGAGGCATCCACATGCACAACCTTTACGCCCAAATGATCAGAGAAAGTCTTCATCACTTCCGCGCCTTCATTCAAGCGCAATAAACCATTATCCACAAACACACAGGTCAATTGCGAACCAATCGCCCTATGCAATAATGCTGCTGCAACCGATGAATCTACACCACCAGATAATCCAAGAATTACTTCATCCTGACCTACTTGTTCACGAATATGCACTACAGCCTCATTAATATAATTCGGCATAGTCCACGATTCACCACAGCCACAAATCTCATGCAAGAAACGACTTAATATCGCCTTACCTTGTTTGGTATGGGTTACTTCTGGATGAAATTGCACAGCATAAAAATGTCGCGTTTCATCTGCCATGCCTGCAATGGGCGTCGAATCATTGCTACACAACACACGGAACCCTTCTGGCAATGCCGTAACTTTATCACCATGTGACATCCAGACATCCAACACACCATTGTCTTTGTCTTCGATGTCCCGCAACAGTGGTGAATCGCCACTGCTCATAATTTCGGCATAACCAAATTCACGCACGTTACCTGTTTCAACACTGCCACCCAATTGCTCTGCCATGGTCTGCATGCCATAACAAATACCCAACACAGGCACACCCAACTCAAATACCACCTGCGGTGCTTTGGGTGTTTCATCATCATAAACAGAGTTCGGGCCACCTGAAAGAATAATTCCCGATGGCGCAAACGCACGAATAGCATCTTCGGACATATCCCAAGGGTGAAGCTCACTAAACACCTTGGCTTCACGCACACGCCGCGCAATTAACTGCGTATATTGCGATCCAAAATCGAGAATTAATATTTTATCCATGTTTATTCACCACAACTCACAGAACAAAAAAACGCGACACTCGCGCTCTTTTGCAGCTGTGATTAAATTATTAAGAATTAAGTCGGTAATTTGGTGCTTCTTCAGTAATGGTCACATCATGCACGTGTGATTCATTCAAACCCGCACCTGTGATTTTTACAAATTTTGCGCGTTTATGCATGGCTTCAATGGATTCAGCCCCCACATACCCCATCGCAGCACGCAATCCACCCACCAACTGATGTACAATATCACCCAAGGAGCCTTTGTACGGAACACGCCCTTCAATACCTTCAGGAACAAGTTTCATAGCTTCATCCACATCACCTTGAAAATATCGGTCTTTACTACCCTTCTGCATCGCGCCAATGGAACCCATACCACGGTAAGATTTGAATGTGCGACCTTGATACAAAATCTTCTCACCCGGTGCTTCATCGGTACCTGCAAACATCGAACCAAACATACATGTACTCGCACCTGCTGCCATTGCCTTAGCAAAATCACCAGAAAATTTAATGCCGCCATCGGCAATCACAGGCACACCAAGCTCATGCCCCGCATCGGCACATTGCATCACCGCTGTTAATTGCGGCACACCTACACCTGCCACAATACGTGTGGTACAAATAGAACCAGGACCAATACCAACTTTCACAGCATCTGCACCTGCAGCAATCAAATCACGCACTGCTTCTGGTGTTGCAATATTGCCACCAATAACTTGAATATCATCGCCATATTTTTCTTTAATTTCTCGCACCTGATCAATCACACCTTGTGAATGACCATGCGCAGTATCAACCACAACTGCATCCACACCTTCAGCAAATAATGCTTCAAAACGCTGCATTTCTTTTGGTCCAACACCAATCGCAGCGGCAACAAGCAAACGACCCAAACTATCGCGCACTGCTTTGGGGTGCGCAGTGGATTTTTCAATATCACGAACCGTGACCATACCTTGCAAAGAACCATCACTATCCACAACCGGAAGTTTTTCGATGCGATGCTCACAAAACAATGCTTTGCATGATGCCAATTTCGTGCCTGGAGAAACACTTACCAAGTTAGATAAAGGTGTCATCATATCGCTAACAGGCTTTTTACTATCGGTCTCAAAACGAATATCACGATTAGTGACAATACCACACACCTTGCCCGCAGCATCCAATACTGGAAATCCAGAAAAGCCATTGGCATCGGATAAACGCTGCACATCTGCCAACGTCATGGATTCAGTCACCGTCAAAGGATCTTGCACCACGCCTGCTTCGTAGCGTTTTACTTTGCGCACTTCTGCAGCCTGTTGTTCATTGGTTAAATTCTTATGAATCACGCCAATACCACCCTCTTGGGCAAGGCAAATAGCTGTGGATGATTCTGAAACTGTATCCATCGCAGCAGAAAGCACAGGAATATTCAAGCGAATTTTCTTGGTTAATTGCGCGGAGGTATCCGCACCTTTCGGAACAACCGAACTGGCTTGCGGCACCAGCAATACATCATCAAATGTTAGACCTTCGCCCATAATGCGTGAATCCATGAAACAATACCTCCAAATACAAGGCGGTGCACACTAGCGTAAGAATGGGAGTCCTTAAAGTTCCAATTCAATCTGATTAAAAGTATTTTTGTTTTCTAAGAGTCTGTACGAAGGTTTCCTTTGAAAAACACATATAAAACCTCAAAAAATTATACAAACTGCCCAGCGCAATAACCCGATGCCCAAGCCCACTGAAAGTTAAAACCACCCAAGTGCCCTGTAACATCCACCACTTCCCCAATAAAATATAAACCTTTCACATCTCGTGCTTGCATGGTTTTAGATGATAAACACCCCGTATCAACACCGCCTAGCGTCACTTCTGCTGTGCGATAACCTTCTGTTGCCGCTGGTTTTAACTGCCATGATTGCAACTGTGCTACAATGATATCCAAATCGGATTCAGA
This sequence comes from uncultured Pseudomonadota bacterium, assembly GCA_913055645.1. Classification (GTDB taxonomy): domain Bacteria; phylum Pseudomonadota; class Zetaproteobacteria; order Mariprofundales; family Mariprofundaceae. The sequence continues at coordinate 72,722 of CAJXLC010000005.1, forward strand.
CAAATTCTGTAATGGCTTATCAGGAAGATATAATTCACACCAATGCAATACCAAGCGTTTGGGCAATATATCCGCAAGTACGGTTCTAAGATACTGTTTGCCACGCAAGCCTTGCTGCTCTTGCAACCAAGTACGCACATGCAAATCTGGCAACAAATTAATACAAATAGCCTCACCCGCTTGCCAATATGACGATATTTGCAACATCGCAGGACCACTGATACCACGATGGGTGAAAAGCATAGCTTCACGAAAAACTTGCCCTGCACAACTTGCCTCAACAGGTAACGAAATCCCTGCCAATGCTTTTAAAGCATCATGTATTTTTCCAGTTAAGCGAAATGGCACCAAACCCGCCTCTGTCTCAACAATATCCAAGCCAAATTGACTCGCAATCTGATAACCAAAACCTGTTGCACCCATTTTTGGAATGGATAAACCGCCCGTAGCAACCACTAAGGATTCACAGTGCATAGAACCTTGGTTTGTATGCACATCAAAGCCTTTATTTTGGATAATTCCATCAATCTGGCAGTGCAACTGTATCATCACAGCATGCTCAGAACATTTCTCAAGCAACATATCCACCACCTGCTTGGCGGAACCATCGCAAAATAGCTGCCCATGCTCGCGTTCATGCCAAGCAATGCCCTGCTTCTCAAACATATCCAAGGTATCGTACTGCGTAAAACGTGCCAAAGCAGACTTGCAAAAGTGTGGGTTTTGCGATAAAAAATCATCGGCACTGGCATACAAGTTGGTAAAATTACAACGCCCACCACCTGAAATAAGAATCTTCTTGCCCGCTTTTTCAGCATGGTCAACGATTAACACCGAGCGACCACGCTTGCCAGCTTCCGCAGCACACATCAAACCCGCCGCTCCCGCGCCCAAGACAATCACATCATAAGTATTCGTATTGATTACAGTCTCCAAAGATGAGCCTTCCACATCCGTAACAATAACGCTTGTGTTACAAGAGTGGCGCAATCACCAAGGACACAATCGCCATCACATTAATCAAAATATTCATGGAAGGGCCTGATGTATCTTTAAATGGATCTCCTACTGTATCACCCACCACAACCGCAGCATGCACATCTGTACCTTTACCACCCAAATTACCTTTTTCGACATGCTTCTTGGCATTATCCCAAGCACCGCCTGCATTTGCCATCATCAACGCCATCAATACGCAACACACCAATGCTCCGCCCAACATACCACCCAAAGCCTTCGCACCCAAACCAAAGCCAACCACAACTGGGGCTGATATTGCCAACACACCTGGCAAGACCATCTTCTTTAAAGCTGCGGTTGTCGCAATTTCCACACAGCGCGCATGATCAGGTTCAGCCTTGCCTTCCATCAAACCAGAAATTTCACGAAACTGCCTACGAATTTCTTTTATCATCTCAAATGCAGCATCACCCACCGCAGTCATGGTCAAAGAGGCAACCAAAAATGGAAAAATACCACCCATAAACAAACCGATAAGCACCAGTGGATCATTCAAATTCAATGCAAAACCTGCATGATGTAAGCTCACTGTTTGCACAAATGCCGCAATAATCGCTAAGGCTGCCAATGCCGCAGCACCAATCGCAAAACCTTTACCAATGGCTGCCGTTGTATTGCCCAATTCATCCAAGGAATCAGTGATTTTACGGGTTTCCGCACCCATACCTGCCATTTCGGCAATACCGCCAGCATTATCTGCCACAGGGCCATAAGCATCAATTGCCATGGTAATGCCCACCGTTGCAAGCATCCCAACTGCCGCAATTCCCACACCATAAAGCCCACATAGCGTGGTAGAAGCATAAATAATCGCACAAATCGTCAGCATGGGTACCACCAGAGATTGCATACCAATGGCAAGCCCTGAAATCATCACCGTTGCAGGACCTGTTTCACCCGCTTTGGCAATATCACGAACAGGCTTTCCACCCGTATAATATTCTGTAACAACACCAATAATAATACCACCTAGAGCACCCGATAAGACCGCCCCCCATACCCCTGATGCAATATCAACGTAAGCGACCAAAAACCAAGCAGCTATCATGAACATAAGCGACGCACCCATCGTGCCAATGCGTAAGGCAACTTCAGGTGAGCTATGTGAGAACATGCGCACCAAAGCAATGCCTAAAATTGAGCAAATCAAACCAAGTGATGCCAAAGCCAATGGTAAGAACATCAAGGCTTGTTGTTGACCAAGCGGATCAAGAACATCTGCCGTCATGGTTGAAGCCATGGCAATCGTGGCAATCATGGCTCCGCAATAGGATTCAAAAATATCCGAGCCCATGCCCGCAACATCACCGACATTATCCCCAACATTATCCGCAATCACACCGGGATTGCGTGGGTCATCCTCTGGAATCCCTGCTTCTACTTTACCCACTAAATCAGCGCCAACATCAGCAGATTTGGTAAAAATACCACCACCCACACGCGAAAAAAGTGCTACAGAAGATGCGCCCATACCAAAGCCATGAATCGCATGCGCTGTAGTTGGATCACCACCAAAGAATAAATACAGTGTACCCAAACCCAAAAGACCCAATGAGGCAACCACCAGCCCCATAATCGAGCCGCCATAAAAAGCTACAGTTAGGGCGGATGCAGTACCACTTGTATGTGCTGCTTCAGTAGTGCGAACATTGGCGCGTGTGGCAGCAAACATGCCAAAATAACCAGCCAATGCCGAGCAACCTGCCCCTGCAAGAAATGCAATGGTGGTATGCATACCCAAACTTAATGCCAAAAGCACAGCAACAATCAATACGAATATAGCCAAGATTGAATATTCACGTTTTAAGAACACCATCGCACCCACATGAATGGATTCAGCAATACTTACCGCTTTGCCTTCACCCACTGCACAACTTAAAACAACACGGTATAATATAAAGGCACAAATAAGCCCTATCACACCAAAAAAAACTGGAATCATTGTTTGACTCATTATTTCCTCCCCAGAAAACAAAAAAGGTGACTGATTTCTCAGTCACCTTTCTGATACATTCCATAGCAAGCGTCAAGCTAGATGTCCAACCCTTTAAGCCTTATAACGCGCAATCGAATCCATAATTTCTTTCTTGGCTGCATTCACATCTTCCCAATCATGAACTTTCACCCACTTCCCTTTTTCCAAATCTTTATAATGTTCAAAGAAATGTTTTACCTGATCTTTCAAAAAGTTTGGCATACCATCAATATCGCTTACATCTTCATAAACAGGCTTAATCTTACTCACAGGCACTGCCAAAACTTTTGCATCCATACCCGCTTCATCTTCCATCATCAACACGCCAACAGGACGGCAAGGAATCACACAACCTGTAATCAATGAAAATTTGCACGCCACCAACACATCCACTGGATCACCATCATCGGACAAGGTATTGGGAACAAAACCATAGTTGCATGGGTAATGCATTGACGTATGCATAAAACGATCAACATAAAATGCGCCTGATGCTTTATCCAACTCATATTTCACAGGGTCAGCATGCTGCGGAACCTCAATAATCACATTAATGTCTTCAGGCGGGTTATTACCTGCTGGGATCTTACTCACATCCATATTAGACTCCTTTTGAATTAGGCTAAAAATTAAAACTGCCGGCATTGTATGAGCGAAAAATGCAGGCACAAGCGAAAACACACGCTACACTTAGCTCATGATTCGTATTTCCATCGCTGAACAAATGCTTTATCACCGCAATCCGAGCGGTGTCTGGCAGGCTTACCCCATTTCAACGGCAAGCAAAGGCGCAGGAAATCGCCAAGGTAGCTTTCAAACACCACTTGGCAAGCATCGTATTAGCCAAAAAATTGGTGAGCATGAACCTATCATGACTTCTTTTCAGGCGCGACAACCGATAGGCATTTATCAAGAAGGCGTGGATGACCCTCATCACGATTGGATTCTTAGCCGAATTTTATGGTTAACAGGCACACAAACAGGCATCAACAAACGCGGTGCTGTCGATACCCATCAACGCTATATTTATATTCATGGCACCCATGAAGAAGAGCGGATCGGAACACCTGCATCACACGGCTGCATTCGCATGCTAAACCACGATATCATTCATCTTTTTGATCATTGCGATATCGGTGAAACGGTTATCATTAAACCTTGAAACACGACTGTCCGATGAAAAATAACCTCACGTCATTCCCGCGAAGGCGGGAATCTAGAATGCCTTGCAAACAATGGATTCCCGCCTTCGCGGGAATGACGTGCAAAATGAAAAAGCACGGCACTTACAACAGTAAACACCGTATATTTTAACACCGCCATCGGATCAATCAGTGGTGATATGGGTAGTTACAATTATTCTTGCGTTGAAAACCAACGCTCCACATCAAGCGCAGCCTTACAGCCTTCACCTGCACTGGTAATCGCTTGACGATACACAGGATCAGCAACATCACCCGCAGCAAATACACCCTCAACAGAAGTTTGTGTACTTTTGCCTTTCGTGGTCAAATAACCTGCATTATCCATCGCTAGCTCACCCTTAAAAAAACCAGTATTCGGCGTATGCCCGATAGCAATAAACACACCATGCACAGCCACATCTTCAGTCGAACCATCTTTGGTTGATTTCAAGCGCATACCCGTTACACCAGAATCATCACCCAAGACTTCATCCAGCGTGCTATCCCATTTTACTTCAATATTATCTGTAGCAAGCAGCTTATCCTGCATCACTTTTTCAGCACGCAATGCATCACGGCGATGCACCAACGTCACCTTAGAGCAGATATTGGACAAATAAATCGCTTCTTCCACAGCCGTGTCACCACCACCAATCACTGCCACTTCCTGATTGCGGTAGAAAAAACCATCACATGTCGCACAAGCTGATACACCACGTCCTGCAAAAGCTTCTTCACTTGGCAAACCTAAATAACGCGCCGATGCACCTGTCGCTACAATCAATGCATCACAAGTATATTCACCTTCATCACCTTTCAACATAAATGGGCGTTTGCTCACGTCCGCTTCGTTGATGTGATCCCAAATCATTTCTGTGCCAAAACGCTCTGCCTGTGCTTTCAAATCTTCCATCATTTCAGGGCCTTGCACACCATCTTTATAACCGGGATAGTTATCCACATCCGTAGTTGTGGTTAATTGTCCTCCAGGCTGAACGCCTTGAATAATCACAGGGCTTAAATTCGCACGCGCCGCATAAATCGCTGCACTATAACCAGCAGGGCCTGAACCCAAAATAATCAAACGATGATGTTGCACATCAGACATAAAAAAGCCTCCTAAAAACGAATGCGTAACCTAGAAGCCTGTCGAACGTAAATCAATCGACCAACAAATTATTTAACAGATTGCTATTGTAATAGCTGATGTTATTGCTTATCGAAAGTCACTTGCTCAATGAATATTAAATAATAAAAGCGTAATAATCCTCGACTACGTATTGGAACTTTTACGCACCCTGCTGCTCTTTTATGGCATAGGGCGAAAAGACCCGTGTACCTTCACCGAGGTAAACTCAGCCTTTTATCGCCGCATCAATCGCGCGAAAGAGTTCGGGGATCATGACTGGCTTTTTAAGGGACTGCGCATTGTCAATCGCACCGGCCGCCTGAATCTGTGCCTGCTCGCCATAACCGGTCTGAAACAGAATCGGGACATCAGCATTGCGCTGGCGAATCTCAACTGCTGCCGCGACACCGCCCATGTTCGGCATCACCACGTCCATGACGATCAGATCAATCGAATCACCCTCAGCATCAAAGATGCGCACCGCCTCCCGGCCGTCTACGGCCTCTAGCACATGGAATCCCTCGCCTTTTAATAACTCTGCAAGAATGCGCCGTAGTTCAGGCTCATCATCGACCAGCAGAATCGTTCTGCCGCCACCATCGATTGTAACTGTCGACTCCACATCAATCTCGACAGCCTCACTCTCATAACAGGGCAGATAGAGTGTAAATGTCGTGCCCTCACCGAGACTGCTCTGCACATCAATCATGCCGTGGTGATTCTGCACGGCACCGAACACCATCGCCAGACCGAGGCCTGTTCCCTCACCCGGGCCACGCGTCGTAAAGAAGGGATCGAAAATATGTTCCAGATCGGCACGGGCAATGCCGCAACCGTTATCACGGCAGGAGATTCGGCACCAATCCTCGCCATGCATATCCCATGTGTAAGTTTCAAGTTGCGAGGGCGAAGGCGCTTCCCGATCGATAATTAGCTCAATTTCGGGCTGTTCAATATCAGCCACAGCATGCTTTGCATTGGTGATCAGATTCATCACCACCTGCTGCAACTGCGTCGCATCAGCATTGACCGTCAATGGTGCATCCTCTGCACAGCATAATCCAAATCGGATATTCTCCGGCAGTGACGCGTCAACCAGTTTGGATGTCTCTTTGAAAAACGGACGCAGATCCATAACCGCCATCTTCGGCTTATCTTTGCGGGCAAAGGTGAGCATCTGCTCAATCATTTTCGATGCATGCCGCATGGCCAGCTCCATGGTGCGAGAACGCTCTTCAATCTCGACGTCACCTTTATGATGTATTTGCATTAGATAGAGATTCCCGATCAGTCCTGCCAGCATATTATTGAAAGGAGATGCAGGAGAGGTCGCAAGACGTGCATTTGGTGTGGGTAATGAGATCGCCCGTGCCATTGAGTATTTGTCTTCCCGACTGGCCGAAACGGTCACCATAGAAGATGTGGCGGCACAGGCAAGAATGAGCCGGGCCGCGTTCCATCGAAAGTTCAAGCAGGCGACAGCGATGTCGCCTATCCAGTTTGTGAAATCCATGCGGTTGAACAGCGCTGCGATGAAAATTGCCAGAGGAATGAATGTGAACGTAGCGGCTATGGAAGTGGGCTACGTAAGTTCTTCCCAATTCAGCCGTGAATTCAAGCGCATGTACGGGCAGTCACCCAAACAATGGAGCCACTCAAAGCAAGGACTCGCAGGAATGATGTAACAGGTCAGGCTCCGGGGTTAACAAACCCCGAAAGCATGAGTTGTTGAACTGTGGGAAAAACCTTTAATTTACAAGGCTGCCTCTTTGGAGCGATCCTTTGCCATCAGCATGTACATTGCGGGTACGACAAACAGTGTGAACAGCGTGCCAATGGAGAGGCCTGTGAAAATCACCAGTCCCATCGAGTAGCGCCCTGCTGCACCCGCGCCGCTGGCCAGTACCAGCGGCAACACGCCCAGCACCATGGCTGCTGTCGTCATCAGAATCGGACGCAGACGTACGCCGGAGGCTTCGATAATCGCCTCCAGTTTGTTTTTCCCCTTGAGTTGCAAATCATTGGCGAACTGCACCAT
>CAJXLC010000006.1 GCA_913055645.1 uncultured Pseudomonadota bacterium
TCTTTTTTCACGGTGCTTTTCTCAATGTGATAACTGGTCAAAAATGACCAAGCGTAAGCGAGGGAATATTTTTACCATACCTTACTGTTTGCTTTTCGCAAAACCTGCATCATTTAAACTCAAAACAAGAGCAAACCTCTTATTAGCATTGGGTTTTAGAGCTGCATCAACTAAAAATAAAGTACCCCCGTATTTTAAAAACTGGGTGCGCGTGGCGTGTCAGTATGAACACATAAAACTTATGCCACCGACAGATCCAAAAGTAGCTGTTAACAGATGTTAACAAACGTTTACAATCGTTAAAATCTGTTAACAGCCTAGAAACACACCACCGGTTCACGCATGTAACCCATACCACCGATGGTATTTTTTTCATTATTTTGTCTGTGCACACGTTGTGCACAAAAGGAATCAAGCTATCGACATTATCGCCCTACCACAGGCAGAAATTCAAACCACTTTCCGTTCATAAGGTAGCATCAAGGGATTTCTAAAACATGTGTTTTTCAAGGGTCAAGAAATATAAACGCTCCCCCTATACTCCCCTTTTCTGTATTTTAAAATAAAAAAGCACTCACAGATTTCTGTAAGTGCTTGATTTATATGGTGGGATGTCGGGGATCCGAACCCCGGGCCCGCGGATTAAGAGTCCGCTGCTCTACCAACTGAGCTAACATCCCAATGGGCAAAATAAACTGGGGTGGACGATGGGACTTGAACCCACAACCACCGGCATCACAAGCCGGGGCTCTACCAATTGAGCTACGTCCACCATGAACTAAAAAACGATTCCTGCTGGTGCGCCTGGCAGGATTCGAACCTGCGGCCTACGGATTAGAAGTCCGTTGCTCTATCCAGCTGAGCTACAGGCGCTTATCAACTGAGCAGGTCAAAACTTTTATGAATGGTCGGGGCGGGGTGATTCGAACACCCGACCCTCTGGTCCCAAACCAGATGCGCTACCAGGCTGCGCTACGCCCCGACATATTCATACTCCTTCCAAGGTTGGAAGGCGACGCAAGGTAGTGAGCAAGGCTAAGTTCGTCAACATCTTTTTTACCCTTGCATATACACTTGGATATTTTTCATTCATGAATCATAATTGCCGTCTGAATTTAGTATGAGATATGTACATTAAAACTTTTCCACACCGTTATAATAGCCTACTTCTCACAGGGCATAAAGGAGCATCACCCATGTCATCTATCAATATGCGCGGAACTACCATCTGCTGTGTTCGCAGAGGAAATGATGTCACTGTTGCAGGTGATGGGCAGGTTACACTCGGTGATACCGTGATGAAACATGGTGCGCGTAAGGTTCGTAAAATCCGTGATGGTAAGATTCTTATTGGTTTCGCTGGCTCAACGGCTGATGCCATGTGCCTTTTTGAAATGTTTGAAGCCAAATTGGATGAGCATAGTGGCAACTTAACCCGTGCTGCCGTTGGGCTTGCCAAACAATGGCGTACCGACAAATACCTCAAAAAACTCGAAGCCATGATGATTGTTGCAGATGCTGAACGCACACTTATTATATCTGGTAATGGCGATGTTTTAGAGCCTGATGAAGGCGTAGCATCCATTGGTTCGGGTGGCCCCTACGTTAAATCGGCTGCCACTGCTCTTTTGCGCCACAGTGAGCACTGCGCCCGTGATATTGCTGAATATGCCATGAATATTGCCGCAGAAACCTGCATTTACACCAATACATCCTTCACCATTGAATCATTGGAGCAAACATCGTGAGTGATACTTTAACACCCCCACAAATCGTATCCGAATTGGATAGATATATTATTGGTCAGGCAGATGCCAAGCGTGCCGTTGCTGTTGCGCTTCGCAATCGCTGGCGTCGGCAACAGGTCGTTGGTGATATGCGAGAAGAAATCACCCCAAAGAATATTTTATTGATTGGTCCCACTGGTGTTGGCAAGACTGAAATCGCCCGCCGTTTGGCAAGGCTTGCCAATGCACCGTTGGTGAAGGTTGAAGCAACCAAATATACTGAAGTTGGTTATGTTGGGCGTGATGTCGAGTCTATCATCCGTGATTTACTCGATACTGCGATTAAAATGGTTCGCGAAGAGCACCTTATCCGTGTTGAGAAAAAAGCCGAAGCAGCTGCTGAAGAGCATTTGCTGGACATTCTTATTCCTCATTCTGTCGAGCCCAACACCCCTGTCGATACAGAACGCCAATCAAATCAACGTACAACACGTGAAAAAATGCGCCATAAATTGCAATTGGGTGATTTAGATGGTCGGCAAGTGGAAATCGAAGTTCAAGAAGCATCGCATGCCGCTTCATTACAAATATTCCCGCAACAAGGCACTGAGGACATGGATAACAACATCCAAGATATGCTTGGCAACCTGATGGGCGGTCAGAAAAAGAAAAAACGTATGAGCGTTGCCGATGCCAGACAAGTATTGAAACATCAAGAAGCTGATGAATTGTTGGATATGGATAGGGTTAAAGAAGAAGCCATTGAGCGCAGTGAAAATTCTGGCATCGTATTCTTAGATGAGATGGATAAAATCACCCATAGAGAAGGCAAAGATGGCAATGTTTCCCGTGAGGGTGTGCAACGTGATTTATTACCTCTGGTTGAAGGTACAAGCGTGAATACCAAGCATGGTTCTGTGAAAACAGATCATATTCTGTTTATTGCATCAGGTGCATTCCATTTGTCCCGACCATCTGATTTAATTCCTGAGTTGCAAGGTCGTTTCCCTATACGTGTTACCCTGAATGCACTGACTGAAGGTGATTTCCGTCGTATTTTAGTCGAACCAGAAGCAGCATTAAGCAAGCAATACAGCGCGCTTTTGGCAACAGAAAGTGTAAAACTCAACTTCACTGATGAGGGCATTGCTGAAATTGCTCGCATTGCTGTACAAGTGAATGAGAAAACCGAAAACATCGGCGCACGACGTTTGCATACATTGCTAGAGCATGTGCTCGAAGATATGAGTTTTAATGCTTCAGATTGTGATGGCGTGAAGCTGGATATTGATGCGGCTTATGTGCAACAGCAATTGGGTGAGATTGCCGAAAGCGAAGATTTATCCCGCTATATTTTATAACAACTGGGCAATTTTACGATGTAAGACCAATGGCTCAAACGGCTTGCCCAAAAGGTCTGTTTTTGGCATCCAAGTGACTTCTGCCATGCTATCATTTGGATTGTATGCAGTTAAGAACAAAATCGGCACGCTGCGATGGCTGTTGCGGATGCTTTTTGCTGCTGCAATACCACCCAAATTGGGCATCACAATATCCATTAAAATCAAATCGATCTCATCTTCGTATTCTTTATACAGTTCAATAGCTTGATAACCATCATGCGCTTGAATAACTCTAAAGCCCAAGCCTTGTAAAATATCTGTGAGTGATAGTCTAACCGTCGTATTGTCATCCACAACCATCACAGTTTTCCCAATACCATTAAGTGTTATCTCAGCAATATCTAGTTCAGTGGTGGGCTCATTTTTATCGACTGTAGGCAAATAAATTTCAAATCGTGTGCCTTTTCCAACCGTACTATCAACATGAATATAACCATCATGTTGATTGATAATGCCATAACTCATCGCCAGCCCTAGACCAGTCCCTTTATCCAATGCCTTAGTAGAAAAGAATGGCTCAAATATTTTGTCTAGATTCTCTTTCTCAATGCCACAACCACTATCTTGAATCGCTATCACGCAAACATCATCATCCGAAGCAATGTTCAAATGTGACCGTACCGTTTGATGAATATGATGATATTTCTTCTTACAAACTGTGACTTGAATATTCCCCTGCTCCAATGCACTCATCGCATCTCTAGCATTATTCACCATATTGGTAATCACTTGTTGCAACTGCGTCACATCAATATTGACTGCAAGCTCACCAGCTTTGGATACATCCAATGAATATGAAATATTCTCTGGAATACTTGCTTCAATCAATTTGGATACTTCTTTCATAAAAGGAGCCAATGAAACTTCTTTTTTATCACTCTCTTGCTGCCTTGAGAATGAAAGAAGTTGCTTAATAAGCCCTGCTGATTTTAAGCTTAACGATTCAATAACGTCAATGCGTGAAAGTGCCTTTTCATTATCAACATTCTTTTTGAGAAGGTAGGTATTTCCTAAAATACCTGCCAAAGTATTATTAAAATCATGTGCTAAACCACCTGCCAACGTGCCAACCGCCTCTAACTTTTGCGCCTGAGTCAACTGTTTTTCAAGCGCCTTCTCTGCGGAAATATCCCTTTGTACAGATACAAAATGAGTAATCGACCCTTCATCATCCCTGATAGGAGAAATCGTCATAAACTCATCATATTCAGAACCATCTTTGCGGCTATTGATATGATGTCCCGACCAGCTATCACCATTTTGAATGTGGCTCCACAAGCTTTTATACCATTCTTTATCGTGCTTACCACTGGATAATATTGCGGGCGATTGACCAATAGCTTCTTCAGCTTTGTAACCTGTAACTTTTTCAAATGCTGGATTTACATACTCAATGATGCCTTGGGTATCCGTGATAATCACAGATTCACTTGATTGCTCAATAGCCCTAAGCATTTTTCTCTCATTAATGCCAGAGCATCGCTTATCTGAATGATCATGAATTAAAAAAATGTACTGATTAAGTAGTCCATTTTCTTCAAAAATAGGAATCAACTTGAGCATGGCATGAAAGATTGAGCCATCTTTACAGGATAATGGTGTAACAAGTGATAAATGTTCTTTATTTTTTATGGCATGCTGTACTTTTTCCTGCACACCTTCACCTAAAAAACTACTCAACAGATTGTTTTGCATATCTTCTAAATCAAAACCTGTTTGACTCGTAAATGCTTCATTCACATAAACAAAACGACCATTCACCAAGTGAGGGTCATAACTTAAATAGCCCATCGTTGTATGCGAAATAGCGGCGGATAATTGCGAGTTTTTCTTCATAGATTTACGAAGTGGCTTCACGAATAAAAAGTAGACCGCCAGCGTAGCAATCAGGGTAAGTAAAAACGCACCCATACCATTCAGTACCGATGTGCTCAACAAAGCACTCAGGTTACCGTATTCAATGATGTACATAATAGCCAATTCAGATGAAAGCACGATAGCTATCAAAAGAATAATCGCCTGAAACGAATTTAGTCTACTCATGCCCAAATCATAACCCTAAATAAGTTATGTGTATATTATGAACATACTAAATTTTACATCTTATGGATAAAGGCACGATACAGACAAGCATAACCATCATTTATGACATGTTTATGATAAGAGCAGCAAATCCACACTCACATTAAATAAGGTTATTTAAAAATACAGTGTTTGGCATAGTCCGAGGTTTCACCCGCTGTCCAATCAGCCTTGGATTTTTCTTTCATCTGCTTACACCAGCCCTCACTTCCCACTTCTGGGGAGCAAGCTGTTACAGCACATGCAAAAATCGCTAAAAGGATAAAAGAAATCATTCTTTTCATGACCTAACCTCCATCATTCCGAAACTTATAATCGTTCAAGTATATGAGAGAATATAGCTATTTATCATCGTAAGCTCAACAAGCTTTCCCTTTCTGAATCAGCGGACATGGCACATCGCCATAAGAGCAAAATACACAGCAGTCACCTTGTTTGGGTTTAAGCAAAACATGACAACGCTCACATTCATAAAACCATTGGCAGGCATCAGTCGGCATGGTTTCTTTTTTCCTATGCCCACACGCTGGACAAGTAATCGTTGATTCAGCCTGCATATTCATCTTCCATACGCTTAAAATCTACCAAACAACAACGACCTGAAGGATTTCGGGATTCACAAGCACACAATTGATCTTTTGTTTGCTGCACAACAAATGCTTTCATTGCTTCTGACTCATTGGATTGTAATGCTTTGCTGTAATCCGACTGGGAAATATCAAAACAGTAACAAAGCATGGCTGTTTGATTGGGTTGAAATGCTCTTAGCTTATCTTTTGGAAAAACATGACTGGCTGAAAAGTACCCAAGATGACAATCCATGTTTGCACAAAAAGCATAATCATCTTCAGGTATATGCTGATTATCAGGAGACTGCACTTGGTGTAGCATAGTCTGCCTGTTTACCAAGAAACAATGCTCGCCACATGCTGAACAAGTTATCCGCCCTTTTTTCGGCTTCGGATTACAACAACAAGACATTATTATTCACTCTGATCTGCATTTGTTGTCTCACGGTCTTTACGAACAAATGCATAAATCGTTATCAGTGTAAACACAGCCAATGAAGGGATAAGAACCGCATCCAAATGTCCTACCCAAGCTGCTAATCCAACCGCTCCCAATAAAACAACCAATATCGGTGTAAAGCAGCACAAGGCAGATATACCCATACCAATCAAACCTGTTTTTAATAATGATGATGTTTTCATACTTCTTTTTCCAATGATTTTAAAATAGGGCAAGGGTCATGATCAGAAGATTCTTCACACTGTGCCGCTAAATCGAGCAATGTTTGACGCATGAATGATAATTTTTGAATTTTCACATTAATTTCTTGTGCCTTTGCCTCAGCCACGCTTCGTACTTCCACACAAGCACGTCCTTCTTTGCGTAGTTCGAGTAGTTGCCCAATTTCTTTCAATGTGAAACCAAGCTCTTTTGCCTGTACAATAAATCTTAAGCGTATTGCATCATGCTGCGTATAATGTCGGTAATTCGAAGACGAACGCACAGGCTGTGGAATCAGCCCGCGCTTTTCATAATAGCGCACGGTATCAATGGATACACCAGCAATTTTTGATAATTCACCAATCTTCATAGGCGAAAGATAAAGCCTAGAGTATAGGCTAGAGTCAAGCTTATTTAATCGACAAATGATCCATGCTGATAAATTGGTTCACCGTGCGGTTTACCAAAACACCACATCACGCGGCTATGCTTATCTGCTACAAGCTCAATCTCACTTTCCTGCTCAATAAAAGCCGCTTGCCCTGCATGTATCGTTTCTCCATTCACAACCAATGAACCTTCGAGCATATATACAAAACCACGAAGCTCATTTGGAACATTTCTTTTCCATACGACATCTTGTTCAAAGCTAACATCCAAATATTCAACATCCGTTTTCAGTTGAATAGCGCCGCCCTCACCCACAATCCTGCGTATGCTAACACCATCTTTTTCCTCTACGGGTATCGCATCTACTTGCTCATAATCAGGGTCAATAGCTTTTAAGGCTTTGGGCAAATTAATCCAAAGTTGAATGCCGACAGCTTTCCCATCGGGCATTTCAGAATGTACAATCCCCTTGCCCGCCGTAAATCGCTGCGCACCACCACCAAATACTGTGCCTTGATTACCAAGGTTATCCGTATGTTTCATAGCACCATCAAACATATAGGTAATCGCTTCAAAACCACGATGTGGATGATTCGGAAAACCACCTCCTGAAATATCAAAGTGATCCCAAAGTACAAAAGGGTCAAAATTATGAAAGTTTGGCGAAGGCATAAGTCGTTTCACCTCAACACCATCACCTTCAGGAACGACAGAGGCATTTCTTATTAAAATTGTCATGCTTTACTCCTGTGAAACACCTTTACCCCAAACCCCTGAAAAGAAGTTCTCAGACATAGGTTGACGCTTGCGTTCAGCAAGCTCAACAGACTGTAAATCTTCATCCAATGCGCTTGCATCACCCTGATAACCCAATGCAATGGCTGCCATTGGGGTAAATTGCTCAGGTATTTTTAATACCTCGCGTGCTTTATCGACATCAAAACCACCCATTTGATGCGTAACCAGACCCAAGGCTGTGGCTTGTAAACACAAGCTTATACTGGCTTGACCAACATCATAATGAGTCCAACGATTCGGCTTGCCATTGGCACGAAACACGGAGTCAGCACATGCCAACATCAACACAGGCGCACGTTGTGCCCACGTCTGATTACCGGGCACAAGAATACTGAACATCTGTTGCCATGCGTCTTCATCTTCAAATCGGTTTGTGACTACAAATCGCCAAGGTTCATCACCAAAACAACTTGGCGCCCAACGCGCTGCTTCCAATACTGAAAGTAGTTTTTCTTGTTCAACAGGTTTGTCAGCATCAAATGCACGCGGGCTCCAACGCTCAGAAATAACCGTGTGAATATCCGTCAATGGATTTTCTTTTCTTTCGCTCACTTCAAACCTCCATACTTCACACCTGATAAGTCCGCCATGTCTCTTTTCCACGTTGTAATATCATGCGTATTAAACTTATTTAAATGCTCATGACCACACGCTCTTGCCATCACCTTCATCAATTCAGTTGATGCTGAAAAGAAACGTGCCAAACGCTCTGCTCCCACATCGACATTCAATTTAGCGCGTAATTCGGGTTTCTGTGTTGCAATACCAGCAGGACACTGATTGGTATTGCACATGCGAGCCGCCACACAGCCAATGGCTTGCAAGGCACTATTGGATAATGCAATACCATCGGCACCCAGTGCCATGGCTTTGATAAAGTCTTCTGGCATACGTAAACCACCTGTAATAATCAGCGTAATATCGCCACGACCCAAATCATCCAAATGTTTCCTTGCCCGTGCCAAGGCAGGAATCGTTGGCACTGAAATATGATCGCGAAAAATACGTGGTGCAGCACCTGTACCCCCACCACGCCCATCCAAAATAATATAATCCACACTTGATGCCAACGCAAAATCAATATCATCTTCAATATGATTGGCTGATAATTTCATACCAATGGGAATACCACCGCTCACTTCACGCACGCGATCTGCAACATGTTTAAAATCATTGGGCGTATGTAAATCAGCAAATGTCGGTGGCGAGACTGCATCTTCCCCAGCCTTTAGGCCTCGAACTTCGGCAATTTTTTCCGTCACCTTGGTGCCTGGTAAATGCCCACCCGTACCTGTTTTTGCGCCTTGCCCTCCTTTAAAGTGGAAAGCCTGAACATTTGCCAGCAATGATTCGTCAAAACCAAACTGCGCGGATGCCAACTCATAAAAATAGCGCGAATTGGCTTGTTGCTCCTCAAAAAGCATGCCACCTTCACCTGAACAAATGCCTGTACCCGCTAATTCTGCACCTTTTGCCAAAGCGATTTTTGCCTCTTGCGACAATGCCCCAAAACTCATGTCTGACACAAACAGCGGAATGTCCAATACCAAGGGTTTCTTTGCATTGGGACCAACCACCAATTCACTACCCACAGCAACATCTTCCATCAAAGGCTTACTAGCAAACTGTGCTGCCAATACTTGAATATCATCCCAGTGCGGCAAGTCAGAACGCGGCACACCCATAGCAACCATTTCACCGTGATGTCCCGTTTGCTGCAAACCAAACTTCGCCAAATCATGGATGCGTTTCACTGTTGGCTCTTCGGGTGTGGCTTGAACACCTTCAACTTGAACGTCTTGTTTACCCTCTTTGGGCAGAGATTTGTGTGAACCATCGCAATACGGTGGGTTCTTAGTGTGTTTACACATACACAAAAAGGCTTTTTCTGAAGATTGAGCTTTAAATGCAACAGGCGTAAAATCTGTACCTCGATGCGAGCCATCACAAAAAGGCTGATTTTTTGAGCGCCCACAAGCACACCAGTGATATTCTTCACCTTTTTCTAGTTCAACACCCTTCGGGGCATTTCCCGCAATCACTGGATGACTCATATCTCCTCCGTTTACGCTTCTCTATTGTTTAACGTTTCAATATTTCACACCTATAGCCCTACATAATTGCTGCATCAATGGCTGTGCTGTTTCAAAATAACTTCCGATAAGCCCAACCAAATCATCTTGTAAAATAAGTTCAGGCACCAAAGGTGAAATACCAATAAAATCTTTACGCTTTAAATCTTCAATCATGGGATGATCCATGGGGTAACCTTTAGGTGCGCGTTTTAGACTATCACCTGATAATTGAAAGCATCGCATAAAATTTGCATCTTCAATGGCATCGTTCCAGCGGGTGGGATGGGCATCAATATAAGTACGAATCTTTTTTAGAGTACCACTATCAGGATGCCAAATACCCGCGCCAACAAATACTTCTCTAGCTTCAATATGTAGATAAAAGCCAGGTGCATGCACATCTTTACCTCGCTCATGACGAAACTGGATACCAATATTGGTTTTATACGGTTGTTTATTCTTTCCAAAACGCACATCACGATAAATTCGCATCAATGAGCCACCGACTTTTTTATCCACGGCTACAAAGTGCGGAGCAAAGCGCGTTAATTCAGACCCCATCGCACGAATAAATGCTAAGGCTGGTTCACGAACACAGGACTCATATTCATTTTTATGCTCGTTGAACCAACCACGGTTATTATTTTCGCCCAACCGCCTTAAAAAATCAAAGGTATCATCGCCAAAAAACTCAGCCATGGTCTCGCCCCACTATTGACGCACGCCCTCAACCGATAAAAATAATTCTACATTTTCAGATACCGGACCAAGTTTTACCGCAAAAGGCATGTTATAATCTGACAAATGCAAGGTAGCATGCCCTTCAAAACCACGGCGATAACCACCCCATGGATCGTTACCCGTACCAATTTGATTGGCTGTAATGGCAATATCTTTGCTCACACCGCGTAATGTTAATGTGCCATGAATCAGTGCTTTTCCATTGCCTTTATCCTCATACGACGTGCTCACAAATGTAATGACTGGATATTTTACCACATCAAAAAAGTCAGGGCTTCTCAAATGTTTATTACGTTCGGCATGATTGGTATCAATACTATCCGCTTCAATACGAACATTTACCTTATTCGTCTCTGGATGTTTTTCATCATAAGTAAAACTGCCATTAAATGTACGAAATTCCCCAAGTATCCAGCTATAACCCAGATGTTTGACCTTAAATTGAATAAAGGCATGCTGCCCCTTGATATCAAAGGCATAATTTTCCGTTGCCTGTGCAGACATGCTCACACCTAAAGCCATCACTATCGCAAATAAATATTTCAATTTCATATAATACTCTCCTTTTTTTAATCACTGTAACGGTTCATATTTCCTCTAATTTACCCAAGATCAAGGCGAAAAAGCGCAGCGTACTTCCTGTACGAGAGCATGTTTCAACGCGGAACTTGGTCAAATCAGTGGTGAGATGAACCATTACAACCCAACATGCGTAATAACGTATTATCTTTATCAATCACATGATGTTTCAAAGCCGCTCCTACGTGCAAACCTGCCAAAGCCATCACCGCCCAAGCTGCATATCGATGAATCAATCCTATCAAATCCGCTTCAGTTTTCTGAAAGCTTAGGCTCGCTGGTATGGTAAACCAACCAAATACATCAATACCCACACCCTCTGCTGTCGGGATAAAATATCCACTCACCAGAAGAATAAACAACAACACATAATGCAACCTATGCACAAGAAGTCCGACCAACTTTCCCCATGGCTCACCCATAAGGGCTGGTAAAACATTCACCCATCGCCACATCAATCGAAACACCAATGCAAACAGCAACAACATACCAAATGATTTGTGTATATACGGTGCATCGTGATACCAAGTATCATAATACCCTAAATCCACCATCCAAACACCCAATGCAAACATGCCAAAAATCATCAGCGCCATCAGCCAGTGTATGCCAATCGATACCCATCCATAACTATCTTTCGTATTAAAAGCTGATGTCATTTTTTATGCGTGCCGTCACAAAAGGGTAGGTTCTCTGATTTTCGGCAACCACATACATACACAGTTTGGTCTTTATCATAACGAACAACCATCGGCACATCATGATGTTCCCCTTCAATACTTTTATGGGCACCATCACAAAAAGGCGGTGTTTTCGTTAAACCGCACATGCAATAACATTTTGTATCACCCCGTTTGACTTCCACCACAAACGGCTCTTGCTGCCAACCTTGTTTTTTAGATTCGCTCATACAAACCTCCTATTTCGGTTATGTGATTCATTAAAGTCCAACAGTGGACCTTTGGGAACAATGCGTGTTGGGTTAATACTCTCATGACTTCCGTAATAATGTTGTTTGATATGTTGCATATTCACCGTCTCGTTCACCCCTGGATACTGGTATAATTCTCGCAAGTAGTTGGATAAATTCGGATAATCAGCAATACGCTGACGATTACATTTAAAATGCCCGACATAAACCGCATCAAAACGAACCAAAGTGGTAAACAAACGCCAATCGGCCTCGGTTAACACATCACCAACCAAATAGCGTTGCTGACTTAAGCGCAGTTCGACTTCATCCAAAGCCGCAAACAACGCATCAAAGGCTTCATCATAAGCATCTTGTGTGGTGGCAAAACCACATTTATAGACACCATTATTGATATTCTCATATACAAAAGCGTTTATCGCATCAATCTCGCCACGCAAAGCTTGCGGATAATAATCATCGTGATTACCTGTTAACGTATTAAATTCACTGTTGAACATACGAATAATTTCTGCTGACTCATTGCAAACAATGGTTTCGCGCTGCTTGTCCCATAAAATGGGTACAGTCACACGCCCTGAATAATGAGTGTCAGCTTTGCTATACAGTTGATGCGCAAACTCAAAGCCATATAAAGGTTCAGGTGTATCAAACTGCCAACCATGCTCCAACATATATGGACTAACAACACTCACACCAATAAGTTCCTCCAAGCCTTTCAGCTTACGAAAAATCAGCGTACGGTGCGCCCAAGGGCATGCTAGAGAAACATACAAATGATAACGCCCTGCTACAGCAGGAAAATCACCATCCTGTGTCACCTGATTACGAAATTGTGATGCTTTGCGCTCAAATCTTCCGCCAGTGGACTTGGTATCGTACCACTGGTCATGCCACACACCATCTACCAACAATCCCATGACATCTCCTTAATAACATACCTGACATGCCGAATAGTAGTCGTAAGGTTGATATAAAAAAAATATATTGTTTTTATTATCTTGATAAATATAATCAATCAACTATGACATTAGAACAATTAAAATCCTTCTGCGCCATCGTTGAATATGGTGGTTTTCGAGCTGCTGCGAACAAGCTCTATAAAAGTCAGTCAGCAGTGAGTATTGCCTTAAGTAAATTAGAATCAGAACTCAATCTATCATTATTTCAACGCAATCAATACCGTCCGACTTTAACCAATGAAGGCAAAGCGCTATATAAAAAAGCCGTTGTCATCCTCAAGCATAGCGATGAATTCTCACTACTTGCACAGCATTTCACTATGGGTGAGGAGCCAGAGCTACGCATCGCCATAAGTGGCATCACACCCATTGAACCTATTTTAGATGTGTTAAAGTGCACATCAAATCAGACACCATCCACACAACTTTCTCTGCAAGTGGAAAACCTCAATGGAACCATTGAGCGCTTAAAAGATGGTGATGCCGATATTGCCATATCGGATAGCAATAAACGTGAAGATGGGCTTGAGTATCAGCATCTCACGAGTATTGAATTGGTTGCCATTGTTTCCAGTCAATCCTCTTTTGCAAAACACGCTTCAACCTTGAATGAACGAGATATGGAAGGCAGCACACAAATCATTGTGCGCGATACAAGCATACACACACACCGCCTCACTGCAGGCGTGGTGGAAGGAACCAACCATTGGATTGTAAATGATTTTATGATGAAAAAACGTGTCATTGCATCGGGTTCAGGCTGGGGTCGCTTACCCAAGCATATGGTTCAAGAAGATATAAAACAGGGTATATTAACGGTTATTTCAAACAAATCTTTTCCTTCAATCAACGTTGATATTCAAGCTATTCGCCACAAACACAAACCTATCGGTCCTGTTGCAGAAGCCTTATGGCAACGATTCCAGGGCATCAAGTGGACTTAAATACATCACCTCAATCAAGTACATACACCACTAAAATTCGATATTTTCAATGCGTTTCATCTCATCGCTTACCTTTTTACTATCCATGATTTCCATCAATGTCGTGCCTTGAAGCATACGGGCAAAGCTTTCATGGGGTAACACCATGCCTGAATCACCTGTATCAAAACCCATATGAATAGCCAATAAATCAGCAAGGTAAACAGCAAACACCTCGGCACGAATATCATTGGGTATAGCATTAGCTTCCGCGTAAGCTGGGTGATGATGATAGCTGATACCTTGGATAATTTTTTCAGGTAGCTGCCAGTGTTTGGCAAGTAGCACACCCAAATCAATATGTGTGCAAGAAAAACGATCATATTCATACTGAAGATGACCTTTATGTGTCTCAAGCTTGGCTGGTTGTATAAATTCAGGAAACAAATTCAGGCTCATTTTCCCAATATCGTGAAACAAACCAAGTGTACTTGCCTCTTCAGCATCACAATTCGGAATAAAATCAGCAATGATTTCTGCAAGTGCTGAAACCGCCATACCATGCTTCCATAACTTTTGAATATCATACACTTTGTCTGACTTCGCAAGACCAGCAGAAAAAGAATGGCGTGATACAATAGTTCGCACCAGTGACATACCAAGATGAGAAACGGCTCTTGCTACATCTGTAATTTCAACACGAACACCCAAACCCGGCGCATTAGCCGTACGCAATATTGCGGCAGAAAGAACAGGGTCATCCTTAATAATAGCAGCCAATTTCTGACTAGAATCGCCTTTATTACAAGCCCGCTGAAAAGCATTCCATAAAGCCGGCGGTAACGGCAAGTTACGAATAGCATTATGATACGTCGTCATACGACTCGGGCTACCCGTTTCAGGCAACAATAAATCATAAAGCACTTCATTTTCAGAGAGTTCTATATCAAAAACACTCTGCCCTGTTGCTAATGGTTCTTTTTGCATATTTTCCTCTCTTACCTGATAGACACCATCTACCTGATTACGTCTAGCGTCAATTTAAAGAGTTTCATCCAATAAAAAACATGAGTAACTATTCAGCATATCTAAAAACATCCCGTAGCTATTCAGATTGCTGCTGATTAGTTACCATGGTATTTTATAAATGAGCCCATAACATTGCCAGCAATACTTATGCAATTATCCAAGAATAAAAAAATCATCTCAATATGTCATGGGCAAAACTGCCGCGATGTCGGAGGTAAGGTATTGGCTGAAAAGCTAACTGATTTAGGTATCGCGTTTGAAATCACCCCATGCCAAAGTCTTTGCACGTATGCACCTACGGCAAAAGTTGGAGAAATCGCTGTATTACATGCCTCAATGGCTAAGCTTTTAAATGAATAACACACTACCGATTCTTTATTCTTTTCGTCGCTGCCCTTATGCCATGCGCGCACGCTTGGCGATTGCTTATAGTGGTATAGAAGTCGAGTTGCGTGAAGTTGATCTTAAACATAAACCGCTGGAACTATTGAATATATCACCCAAAGCTACTGTGCCTGTGTTGCAGTGCCCTGACGGTCATATCATTGATGAAAGCCGTGATATTATGCACTGGGCATTACAGCAACATGACCCTGATGGCTGGCTAGAAAGCATTGAGCACCCACTGATTGACGAAAATGATAATTCTTTCAAAAAATCTTTGGATCATTACAAGTATGCTGACCGTTTTCCTGAGTATTCACAAGAATATTACCAAACTGAATGCAGCCTATTTTTAGAAAAAATTGAAAATATATTAAAATCATCAAATTTCATACAAAATAACCATTTATCTTATGTCGATATGGCCATTTACCCCTTCATTCGACAATGTTATTTTGTAAACACATCATGGTTTGATAATACCCCTTTTTCACACCTAAGAGCTTGGCTTAACAAACTTTTATATTCGCCTTTATTTGATAGCATCATGATCAAACACCCCGCATGGAAAGCTCATGATAAAGCTATTATTTTCAACAGTCATAGTACCGAATTGAAATAATATTGCAGATTCAAAATAAATAGCTATGTTCATCATATGATGCAAAAAAACTCAACCTTGAAACATATAAAAAAGAAAATTATGAATCCAAAGATCACCATTCGCCAAGCATCGCCCGATGATTTGTTCGCTATGACCAGCCTGCTTGCTGAGCTATTTAGTCTTGAGAAAGATTTTTCACCTAACCTTGCATGCCAAAGAGAAGGACTTGCCACGCTCATGGCAAATACGAGCAGTACAATTTTGGTTGCTATTTATAAAAATAAAATTATCGGCATGTGCACATTACAATCGCTTATATCTACTGCTGAAGGCGGTGTGGTCGGCATGGTAGAAGATTTGGTCGTGGCAGAGGAATATCGACAAAAAGGTATTGGTCAAAGCCTTTTACAGGCAATCGAACGCATCGCAAAAGAGCAGGGTTTGTTACGCTTACAACTACTCACAGAACAAAACCTCACAACCGAAAGTTTTTTCAAAGCTAATCAATGGAGTGCCACACAATTGGTCGTTAAGCGTAAAATGTTCAAGTAATATAGCTGCATTATACAGCCTTTAACCCGCCCCACTTTTTAACTTTTCTGCAGGAGACTACCTTACCATGCCTCATTTAGTTTTGATTGATGGTCCCAATTATGTGTTTCGCGCATTTCATGCAGTGAAACACAACCTCTCCAATTCCAAGGGCGAACCAACCAATGCCGTATTTGGTTATGTGCAAATGTTGCGAGGCATTCTTAAAGATTTATCGCCGACCCATGTAGCAGTTATTTTTGACCCCAAAGGTGGAACATTTCGTAATGAAATGTACGGCGATTATAAAGCGCATCGACCACCCATGCCCGAAGATTTAGTACCGCAATGGCAATATGTGTTCGATGTTACCGACGCTTTTAACATCTCGCGTATTTGTGTCGAAAATTATGAGGCGGATGATGTGATTGCCACACTTGCCAAACAGGCAGAAGCCAAAGATTGGGATGTGACCATTGTCTCCACCGATAAGGATTTAATGCAGCTTGTATCAGCCAAGATTTGGATGCTCGACACCATGCGGCATAAAGAATATGGCATAGATGAAGTCAAAGAAAAATGGGGTGTTGAGCCTATTCTTGTGCATGATTTACTCGCCCTTGCTGGTGATTCAGCCGATAACATTCCTGGTGTGCCAGGCATTGGCCCTAAAACAGCATTGGAACTACTCAATACCTATGGTGATTTGGAAGGTGTATTATCACATGCCAGTGAAATCAAACAAAACAAACGCCGTGAAAATTTAATCGAATTTGCCGATGATGCGCGGCTTTCATACAAACTCGTGGCACTGGATATGCAAACCCCACTTCCACTGGGCTTGGATGATCTCGCAAGCCAAACACCCAATCGTCCTGCATTGGCAAAATTATTTAAAAATCTTGAATTTAGACGCTTAACTGATGAATTTAGTAGCAAATCTGAAGTTATTACTGATAAAAATACATCAAAAGAACCTTTTATCGCCAAGAAAAGTGAAAAAATACGAATCGATCATTTGGTTGATAACAAAGAAGACTTACAGCAACTTGTAAGCGCACTCAAACAAGCTGAACTCATTGCTGTCGATACGGAAACAACATCCTTAAACTGTCATGATGCCGAATTGGTTGGTTTATCTTTTGCCGTGCAAGAGGCAGAAGGCTGGTATGTACCTATCGCACACCGCAGTGGTGATTTGCTCGCCCCTACTCCGAAACAACTTGATAAAGACACCATTCTTCAGGCTCTTGTACCTATTTTAGAAGATGCTAACAAAGCCAAATGTGGACATAACCTTAAATATGACACACAAGTATTGCGTCGAGCAGGCATTACACTGCGCGGTATTACTGCTGATTCAATGCTGCTGGCTTATGTTGATGAACCTGGGCAATCCGCCAAAATGGACAATGTTGCCAAGAAATATTTAAACCATGATTGCATCGCCTATGAAGATGTTGCAGGAAAAGGCGCAAAGAAAATTACCTTTGATTTGGTACCGATTGATATTGCAGCACCTTATGCCAGCGAAGACGCCGAAGTCACACTTCGATTGACCAACACCTTAAAAGATAAACTCGCCACACAAATCACACGCCATGATAACATCGAACTACCTTTGGCTGCCGTGCTTGCAGATATGGAGTGGACTGGCGCGCATATTGATGCAGCAGCACTGGCAAAACTCTCTGAAAAATTTGGTGCGCGAATCAGAGAGTTGCAAAGCCAAATCCATACCGCTGCAGGTGAAGAATTTAATATCAACTCACCCAAACAGTTGGGAGTATTGCTGTTTGAAACATTGGGTATTGAAGGCGGAAAGAAAACCAAGTCAGGGCAATGGGCAACCGGACAAGAGGTGCTCGAAAAACTTGCTGATGAACATGAAGTGCCACGTTTAATTTTGGAAGTTCGTGGATTATCTAAGCTCAAATCAACGTATACCGATGCATTACCCAAATTGATTCATGCACAAACTAGCCGTGTACACACCTCTTACAATCAAGCTGTTACCACCACAGGTCGTTTATCATCCTCTGACCCGAATTTACAAAACATTCCTATTCGTACTGCAGAAGGACGTGAAATCCGCAAAGCTTTTATCGCAGAAAAAGGCAACACACTGATTGCAGCGGATTATTCACAAATTGAACTGCGTTTGATGGCACATTTTTCACAAGA
Organism: uncultured Pseudomonadota bacterium; assembly: GCA_913055645.1. Taxonomy (GTDB): domain Bacteria; phylum Pseudomonadota; class Zetaproteobacteria; order Mariprofundales; family Mariprofundaceae. Next base: position 18,574 of record CAJXLC010000006.1, read on the forward strand.
TGCAAATTTAATGCAGGCATTCGCTGAAGGGCGTGACATTCATGCCGCAACAGCTGCTGCCGTGAACCAAGTTGCCCTTGCAGATGTGACAGGTGAAATGCGTCGCCGTGCCAAGGTGATTAACTTTGGTATTTTATATGGCATGAGTGCCTTTGGACTTGCCAAACAGTTAAACGTTAGTCGTAGCGAAGCCAAACTATTTATTGAAGCCTATTTCGAACAATTTCCAACTGTGCAAACCTTTATGGATGAGACCCTTGATAAAGCCCGTGAACAAGGATTTGTTGAAACATTGATGGGGCATCGCATGTATGTACCAGACATCAACAGCAGCAACGGCATGCGCAAATCCTATGCAGAGCGAACAGCCGTCAATGCACCCTTGCAAGGCTCTGCTGCTGATATTATCAAGATCGCGATGATTTCTCTTCATAAGCGCCTCAAACATGAAGCACCTGACGCTCATATGATTCTACAAGTTCATGATGAATTGATTGTCGAGTGCCCAACAAGTCAAACGGATATAGTTACCCATATCATGCAAGAAGAAATGGAACATGCAGCAACATTACGTGTACCACTTACCGTTGATATTGGTACAGGAACAAGCTGGTTTGAGGCTCATCAACTATAGCCATATCATCGAGTATAATATTGCAAATCCGTTACGCCTCATCCATAATAAAAGGAGACAATAAGGGTAGGTATGATTGCACAGAAAGCTACTGCAAAAAAACATTGGAAACTTCTTCTTGGTGATAAAAATTTCGCCATGCAAGCAGGATATCAAGAGCAATTACTGAAACTTATTGTATTGATTGCTATTCCTGTGCTTCTTGGCTTCGCTATATTTAATGCAGCCTTCGATTTTCAAAGTTTAGCAATCATACAATTTGTCTTGGCAGTGCTGCTTGTGCCTATAATGCTCTCATGTTGCTTTCGCCAAATTTTTTCTATTCATGTACTTGAAACGATTATTCTATGTACTGGTATCGTTGCTTTTCAAAGCCTTATTATCTTTGAAGGTTATGCCAACGGCGGCATATATTGGGTATCAATCTTCCCATTTTTAGCATTTTTTACCGTGGGTCTCTATAAGGGCTGGCCTTGGGTTTTAGTCTATTTAATTATTGGTATTGGCATTGTTTGTTTAAGTAAGTTTGATATTATAAACATCGCCTACACACTTGACGAATTAAGTATGTTTTTAACAAACTTCTTATTTTACACCCTTATTGCAGCCGTCTTTGCAGGCATCCGAGAAAAACAACAATTTGAACTCAATAACATAAACAAGCAACTTAGCCAAACGCAAAAACACCTTGCTTTAGCCAATAAGAAACTTGTACAACAAGTGCACGAGCGCACCACAGAATTAAGCACAGAAACCCAAAAACACAAAGCAACCCATATCGCTTTAGAAAATAAAGAAAAACAATTTCATCAAGCACAAAAAATGGAATCTATTGGCACACTGGTCGGAGGTATTGCCCACGATTTCAACAATATGCTTTCAGGCATCAATGCCAATGTATTTATGATTAAACAAAATTGTAAGGACAACCCAAATATACAAAAGAAGCTAGCCGCTATTGAACAACTTGTATTTTATGCCTCAGATATGATTCAACAACTTCTGACCTTTGCACGAAAAGATAATGTTGAACTAAAAAGGTTTAATGCCACTCCTTTTTTCGCCGAAGCATATAAACTTGCTGAGCTTTCCATACCTGAAACCATCAAAGTTAAGGAAAAGTTTATATCCGAGCCCTTATACATCAATGGTAGTAGCACACAGTTGCAACAAGTTGTTATGAATCTCATCAACAATGCACGTGATGCCCTTTTGGATACCACCAACCCAATCATTCAAATACAACTGGAACATTTGCCATTTGATAAGGTATTAACATCTACCCACCCAGAAATGAAAGACACAGACTATATCCGATTAAGTGTTCGTGATAATGGTTCAGGTATTAAAGATTCAAAACTCAAACATATTTTCGAACCTTTTTTTACCACCAAGGATACAGGTCAAGGTACGGGGCTAGGATTGGCAATGTGCTATGGTGCCATACAAAGCCATAAGGGTTTTATGGATGTTCAAAGTGACGTGGGCAAAGGCACAACGTTTTCAATATATCTGCCTGTACAACAAAAACAAAAACAATCCCCTAAATCACAAGAAGTCTCATCACCTGAACAGGGACACGGAGAACTCATCCTTATCGTTGATGATGATGAGGCTCTACGCGAATCCAATGCTGAAGTATTGGAAGTATTGGGTTATAAAACACTTCAAGCGAGCAATGGGTTAGAAGCAGTGCAAGCATTTGAACAATATCAGGCTGATATTCGTCTCGTATTCATGGATATTATGATGCCCGTTATGGGTGGCTCTGAGGCAGGACAACATATTCACAGTATTCAAGCTGATATACCCATACTCTTCACCACAGGCTACGATAAAGATAAGACTCTTGATGGTCGCCACCCTTTACCGAAAGGGGAACATATACTTGCCAAACCTTTTAGCATTGAGCAGTTAATCGAGGCTATTCAACAACACTTAAAACCTTCAGTTTAGCCCTTCCATTTGATTGAACAACCAATGGTTGGATGTTGTACTTTTGGTGCTGGCTCACCCGCTGACAATGCTTCTGCTGCTGGCAATAACTCTTCAGCAGTTACTTTGCTTTCATCTTTCCAATAATCATCAATGCGACCGTGATAATACAATTTACCATTATTATCAAACATATATAAATCGGGGGTGCATTGCGCTTCAAATGTTTTGGCAACTTCTTGTGTTTCATCCGCTAAGTAAGGGAAATCAATACCCCACTCCGCCAGCTTCTCTTTCATGACAGGAATTGAATCTTCTGGAAAATCGGGGTGAATATTCGGATTAATGGCAACTATATTGATACCTTGCTCACGCAATGTCTTAGCATGACGTATCAAACGCGGCCAAACCGCAATCGCATACGGGCAATGATTGCAAGTAAATGCGACCACCAAACCTTTTTCACCCATGCAGTCTTTCAGCGCATATGTTTTACCCAGTGAATCTGGAAGTGTGACATCTGGCATATCCCAGCCTAAATCTACATGAATTGATGCTACCAAAGCCATAACAGCCTCCTAATCAGAAATAATCGAGAAACACTAACCCATCATGAAAAAGGATAAAACCATAGGCATTTCAAGAGGTTTCTTCCAAACAACTAAAAAGGGAGCTGCAATGCAGCTCCCTCTGTCGCACGGGGTGTGCGATCTTTAACGACTCAAATCAATGAATCGCAATTTCTTTGGGTTTCGCGCTTTCCAATTTAGGCAAATGCACATGTAAAATACCATCCTTCATATGTGCATCGACCTTTTCCGCGTCCACATTGCGCGGTAAGTTAAAGCTGCGTGAAAAATGACCATATACACGTTCCAAACGGTGTACATGTTCTTCCTTCACATCCTTTTCGGAACGACGTTCACCCGATAATGTTAAAACACCATCTTTCACTTCCAGTGTAACATCTTTTTTCTGAACCCCTGGCAACTCTGCTTGCACCAACAAAGCATCATCGCTTTCGCGCACATCCACACGTGGCATCCATGTGCCTTCGCGTGCGTCCATGACTGGCAAACGCACATCGCCAATCATATCGCTGAGTTGATGTTGTAAATTTTCAAGGTCTTGCCAAGGAGACCATGGTCGTAAAGTCATAATAACCTCCTATATCACTTGAAATACAGCAGTTAGCACTGTCTATACTTATAATATAGGCACATAAAACCTACTTTTCAAGGCGTTTCAACGTTACACTTCGCGCCGATTTAAAAATCACCGAGGGTATTATGAGCTTATTAGAACACATCGAGAAACGTCGCACCTTTGGTATCATTAGTCATCCCGATGCAGGTAAAACTACCCTAACTGAAAAATTACTATTATTTGGTGGCGCAATCCAGATGGCTGGAGCTGTAAAATCACGTAAAACCAGCCGCCATGCTACCTCTGACTGGATGAAAATTGAGCAAGAACGTGGTATTTCGGTGGCATCATCGGTGATGAAATTTAACTATCGTGTCAATGATATTGAATACGATATTAATTTACTCGATACCCCTGGTCACCAAGATTTCTCGGAAGATACCTACCGCGTACTGACCGCTGTCGATTCAGCCATGATGGTGATTGATTCGGCTAAGGGTGTAGAAGCACAAACGCAGAAGTTGATGGAAGTATGTCGCATGCGCAACACGCCGATTATTACCTTTATCAACAAAATGGATAGAGAAGGTCAAGAACCTCTCGATATTTTAGGTGAAATCGAAGAAAAACTGCAAATTGAATGCGCCCCATTGTCTTGGCCGATTGGCATGGGAAAATCCTTTAAGGGTGTGTATAATTTTTACAAGAAACAATTACATATCTTCAAACCGGGCAGTGATGATTTGGAAGATGCCATTGTCATTGAATCGTTGGATGATAGTAAACTTGATGATTTAATAGGATTGCAAGCGGCAGACTTGCGCGATGATATTGAATTGCTTGAAGGGGCTGCCAACCCATTTGATTTGGATGAGTTTTTAAAAGGTAGCCAAACACCTGTATTTTTTGGCTCGGCGATTAACAATTTTGGTGTACGCGAATTGCTTGATGCCTTCGTGGAATTTGCACCATCACCAGCCCCGCGTGAATCCGAAACCCGCTTGGTCAAACCCGATGAAAAGGATTTCTCTGGTTTTTGTTTTAAGATTCAAGCCAATATGGATCCTGCTCATCGTGACCGCATTGCATTTTTTCGCATTTGCTCAGGTAAATTTTCAAAGGGCATGACTGTTCGCCATCATCGCATTGAAAAAAACATCAAAATCCCCAATGCGACCATTTTCATGGCACAAGATAGAGCTCATGTCGAAGATGCGTATGCGGGTGACATTATCGGTATTCATAACCATGGCACCATTCGCATTGGTGATACCTTTACCAGCAAAGAGCCTTTGAAATTCACAGGTGTCCCCAACTTTGCACCCGAATTATTCCGTCGTATTCGATTAAATGATCCGATGAAGCGCAAACAACTGCACAAGGGACTCGTACAACTTTCCGAAGAAGGTGCGGTGCAAGTATTCAAGACCAATCTGGGTGGTGATTATATTTTGGGTGCTGTCGGTGTATTGCAGTTTGATGTAACAGTGGAGCGTCTAAAATCTGAATATAAGGTTGATGCGGCATATGTTTCCACAGATTTCCAAGTGGCTCGCTGGGTCACCTGCGAAGATGATAAAAAACTTGCTGAATTCACCCGCGCTTTTGATGCCAACTTGGCAGAAGATGGCGATGGCTTCCTTACCTATTTAGCCCCAAGTGTTTGGAAACTCAATTACACCATCGAACAATGGCCTGATATCACCTTCCATAAAACTCGCGAACAGATTTAGTATGAAAATATGGGTCGATGCCGATGCCTGTCCCGTAGTCATCAAAGAAATTCTCTTTCGTGCCGCAGAACGTTTAAAAATAACTACGACCCTAGTTGCCAACAGCCCGATTCGTATACCCAAGTCGGACTATATTCACATGTTGCAAGTAGGTAGTGGTTTTGATGTTGCTGATGATGAAATTGTACGTTTGCTTGAAGCTGGAGACTTGGTGATTACCAGCGATATTCCTCTGGCTGCGGATGTATTGGAAAAAGGCGCTTATGCTTTAAGTGTGCGCGGTGAGATGTTTTCTTCTGGCACCATCAAAGCCAAACTCAATGTACGTGATTTTATGGAAACCATGCGTGCTAGCGGTCTTCAAACCGGTGGTTCAGCCGCACTAAACCAAGCCGACCGACAAAACTTTGCCAATCAACTTGATCGCTTACTTACAAAGATAAAAAATATCTAAACAGCTTCATATTAAGCATTATTTAATAATGCAATGACCCATCATGCACATCACATTTTTATGCTATTGCCATCAACTTGCTACACATTAAATTTCGCACATGAAATACTCTGAGCATTATTTATTTGGCAGTTTTTTAATTGACGTACATAACATTGATACGAATGTTATTTTAGAGGCTCTAGAAATACAGCAAAAACAAACCATCCCCATTGGGCGCTTGGCAATGGACTTGCGTTATATGTCTGTACGGCAAGTCATGGACACTCTTTTTGCCCAAGGAGACTCCACAAGACTTTTCGGTGAAATAGCTATTGAACTAGGCTTTATCACCAAAGAAAACCTTATAACTTTGCTAAAAAGTCAGAAGAATGAAATGCCCGAACTTATAAAAATTCTTGTGGATATGAAAGTGATCGATCATACGCAATGTGATAAACTTCTTACAGAGTTCGCTCAATGGGAAGAATCTTAAACTAGCAAAGAACTACACGCGCCGCATATAAATCGAGAAGTCATTTTTTAAATAATCATCATACAATTCACAATTCGGACATAACTGCTGACAATATAACAATATATCTTGAGGTATTTGACTGTGTAAATCATGAGCCTTTAAAAATCGCGCATCCAACATATTAAAAGCTACACCCTTACGGCATAGCGCATACATACGATCAATCACTGACTTCGCATAAGCAGAATCATCGTTAAGCTGCTCATTCAATGCACCTGATAAAATCACCCAATCAAAACTTTGCTCTGCAAAGTCCATATCAAACAAATCACCCGATAGAAATATACCATCAGCATGTCGTTTTTTAGCTTGTGTTAGTATATCAGGTGATAAATCAACACCCGTATAGTTTAACCGTACACCCTGCTCAATAGCCCAAGATTTAAAATCTCCAAAACCACAACCCAAATCCAAGACCGAATCACCATCTTGAATGCCTATATCCGCTAAAACTTTAAAGCGAATTTCTTGAATCTCTCGACCACTCCAATAAAGGGCATTGGGATGATAGCCATAGCGAGTTAAACTATCACGGTGCTTATCAATAATTCTTTTACGCTGTTGTTCATTCACGCAGTTATTTTGTTAATGCCATAAATATTTTTGGCAATTGCTCAGGCAATTTATCCACATGATCAATCACTGTATACTGCTTACCAAAAATGTCCGCCACATACTCATCAGCTTTCTGGTCAAGGTTGATACAATAGCTGTAAATACCCTTTTGTTGCAGCTCTTTCACCGCTTGATGAGTGTCTTGAATCAACAGCTGATCATCATCGACATCAATATCCGCAGGCTCACCATCTGTAAGCACAAGCATCAATTTCTTATCTGCTTTTTGCGCTTCAAGATAATGTGCTGCATGGCGCATCGCAGCACCCATACGGGTTGAATATTGGGCTTGCATGCCTGCTAAACGTCCTTTCACTTGCTCATCAAACTTTTCACTAAAACCTTTAATATGGCTATAGCGAACATCATGACGTGTATCTGAATTAAACCCAGCAATCGCAAATTTATCGCCCAGCTTATCAATCGTCCACGCGAGTAAAGTCACTGCTTCTTGCGATAATTCAAGTATCGTTTGAGAGCTTCCAGCGGCTTTTTCATTCAGTGATTGCGACAAGTCAACCACCAGCATCACAGCAATATCACGCCCATCATTTTTATGACTCATATTGATGCGCATATCAGGCTGTGATCCGCTCTTCAAATCAATCAGCGAACGAATAGCCACATCCAAATCAAGCTCTGAGCCTTCTTCTTGATAACGTATGCGCACTTTCTCTTGTGGCTTAAGTGCATCAAGGATGGCCTTTAATCGCTTGGCAAGGGCTGCATGTTTTTCCAAAATACCATCAACAATACGCACATTGCCAGCTGCTTGCACAGCCTCATACACACTCACCCAATCAGGGCGATAGATTTGCGAGCTATAATCCCATTCATGATAATGACGCGGCGGTAATGTATCCACATCATCACGTTGCTGATCTTCCAAATGCTCAAAGGTGTCTTCTTCTTCATCACCTTGCTCAATATAAATCCATAAATGACGGTTATCATCACGGTAATCCACTTCTGTGTTATCAAAATAAATATTGGGTGACAAATCAGTTTGACGACGAGTTTTTGCAATAAAAGACAAGGCAATATCCGCCATCTCAGGGCTTGATGATTCACCTTTACCCATGGTTGCAAAAAATCTATCCACAAATGTTTTTAAGGCATCGTTTTTAAGCTTAAATTCAGGGTCAAGAATAGCCCGTGATACCAATGCCAAACGCAGGCGAATCAAAGACATGTCTGTTTTGCTTAAATCATCTTCATCTGGCACAGGGTGCAAGGCTAAAAATAACTTTCTCAAGCCTGGAAACTGTTGCATCGCCAAATATTCAACACGACTATCCTCAAACATTTCCACGGCAATACGTTGGAAGGGACTCCAATTGTCCACCACCATTTTACTGCTCCACTTACGATGTGCTGCGATATGAGCCAGTACAGCGCGATAGCGGTTAATGCCTGACACGCCATTGTAATCATCGTAAACATCAGGCAAACGAATACCATAATCATCAAAATACGGCATCGGTTTGCGCAACTCATCAAATATAAGCGAATATGGCACCAAATAATCACCATCTTGCCACAAACCACGTAAGTACAAATCAAGTTGCCGTTCGTGATCGACCATCAAAGTTCCATGACGCTCACGTTGCATCACTGCCACTGCATCAGGTGCTTGTAAACTAAAATAGTCTTTTTGACGTTCTGGATGGGTATGATAATAACGCACACCATAATCCATCCAATTGCTCAACCCTTGCAAACTTAATTGCGACAATAAGCGCGGAGCTTGCTCCAATAGAAAGGGTAATCCCGGACTAGGAAACGTGGTATGATGACCATGTACCGAACCTGATGTATCAGCAATCATCTTTTTCAATAATTCAAAATACTGTTGCAACTGCTCATAACTATGCAAACGACGGGTCACAGCAGCTAACGACTGCAAGAATGGTACGATTGCCTTAAAATTGGTGTTGGTCGATAAAAAGTAAGCAAAATCTTTGATATCAGGCAAGACTTTTTCACCAACAAGCGTTGCAACCGTGGGGGCTTCTTCCAAATAAACGAGCAACGGCTCTACGCCCCGCCCCATTTTACCAAGGAAACGGGCGTTATCGATATAAGACGACACACCTTCTTCTGATAATTCGGACTTGGCTTCGACAATACAGGCATCAAATATTTTATTTGCCGCAGGAAAACGGCAGTTTAATTGTTGCCAATAAGCTTCTGACTTTGCAGAGCGTACAATGGTTTCTTCACTCATAACGATAACCGTTACGCAAAGATGGTTTCAATAGCGTGATCCAACGTAACACGAATGTCCGCATCATCAGTAATGGGGCGAACCAAAGCCATACGACACGCAGCTTTGGGCTCAATACCACCTTTAATCAGTGTTGCCGCATAGGTAAGCAAACGTGTTGAAATGCCTTCATCCAAACCATGCCCTTTCAAGTTACGCGCTGTTGCGCCAATTTTTACTAGTTTTGTTGCCAATTCAGCATCAACACCTGTTTCTTTAGCAACAATGGTTGTTTCCGTTGCTTCAGATGGATAATCAAATTCAAAACCTGTAAAACGTTGCTTGGTCGATTGTTTCAAATCTTTCATCAAGGATTGATAGCCAGGATTATAAGAAATAACCAACTGAAAATCTGCATGTGCTTCGATAAGTTCACCCTTCTTATCCAAAGGCAGTGTACGGCGATGATCGGTCAACGGATGAATCACAACTGTGGTATCTTGACGCGCTTCAACAACTTCATCTAAATAACAAATGGCTCCAATACGTGCAGCTGTGGTCAAAGGACCATCCAACCAGCGTGTACCATTGGCATCAAGTAAATAACGCCCCACCAAATCTGATGCCGTCATATCTTCATTACACGCTACAGTAATCAATGGTTTACCAAGCTTCCAAGCCATGTATTCAATAAAACGTGACTTACCACAGCCTGTTGGACCCTTCACCATGACGGGTAAACGTGCCGCATAAGCTGCTTCATAAAGCTCAACCTCATCGGACTGCGCCTGATAAAATGGTTCTTCGTTAATATTGTACTGTGCGTGATCGTTCATGAAAGTCCCCTTGAAAATTATCTGACGAATTGTAAACGATAAATAAAAAATAACATGCTTATAATTTTTATGATAATGATAAGATTTACTTATACCTAGCTCCTGCAAGTGATCGTGTGCGTAGAGTGTAAGGGCTTGGTTTCTATAGCGTATTGAAAAAACATGCTGTCACCTTGTTGGTGATAAGTGTTTTTTCGATATACTAGAGGAATCAAGACGTTGCGCGATGTGGGTGCGAGCACTTGCAGGATCTAGGTTATATTACTATACCCAATCATAATAACAGTTACTCTTGCCGATATGGCAACCTTACTTTTTAAATTACGCGGTGTTCCCGACGATGAAATTGAGGAAATTCGCGCATTACTCACAGATAATCATATCAATTATTATGAAACCACAGCAGGAAACTGGGGTATATCTATGCCCGCTATATGGCTACACAACAATGAGCAACTTGAACAAAGTAAAGCTTTGCTTGCAGACTATCAAAAAGAGCGCGCCAAACATGCGCAACAAATCTACGCAGAGCAATGCCATGAAGGCACACAACGTACCATATTCAGCATCATTCAAGAAGCACCCTTAAAGTTCGTCCTGTATCTCCTTGCTATTCTATTTGTGCTTTATTTAGCCACCGTGCCTGTCAGTTTTTTATTCGCATCTTAAGAAGTCAAACGACGCAGTGCTTCTTGATATTTTTCTGAAGTCTTGTTTTTGATTGCATCGGGTAATTCAGGGCCAGGTGCTTGCTTGTTCCAATCCAAGGTCTCAAGCCAATCACGCACAATTTGTTTGTCAAAACTAGGTGGACTCATACCTTTTTGATACTCGCTCACTGGCCAAAAACGTGATGAATCAGGCGTTAGCACTTCATCAATAAGACAAAGTGTACCATCATCATCCAAACCAAACTCAAACTTCGTATCAGCAATAATAATGCCTTTCTCAAGCGCAAAGGCTGCGGCTTCTTTATACAATGTTAGGCTCACATCGCGCACTTGTTTTGCTAAATCATGACCAATGATGTCGCACATGCTTTCAAAATTGATATTTTCATCATGCAGACCCACATCAGCCTTGGTCGATGGCGTAAAAATTGGCTTTGGTAATTGCTCTGCTAATTCCAGCCCTGTCGGTAAATCAATACCGCATACAGAGCCTTGTTTTTGATACTCTTTCCAGCCTGAACCAATCAAATAACCACGTACAATGGCTTCAATAGGTAGTGGTTTGAGACGTTTTACTACAATCGCATGTGATGCAACACGTTCACGTTCTTCAGCATCAGGCAATGCTTCTGCAAGCGACATATCCGATACATGACTAGCAACAATATGCGAGAGTTTATCGAACCAAAAGTCCGATACAGCATTAAGCACACTCCCTTTCTCTGGAATCGGTGTTGGCAATACCACATCAAAAGCAGACAAACGATCCGTTGTTACAATCAAGATATGATCATCATCAACCTCATACATATCTCGGACTTTGCCGCTATGCAGTAATTTCAAACTTTTTACATTCGCATTCAACATGGCTTTCATGACACTTCCCTCTAACGATTGAATAACAAAATGCGCAAATTATACATTTTGTTATTCAATCGTTGGATCATTACAACACGACTTACATCGCTATTCATTTTTTCATCGTTCACAACGATGAAAAAAGGTCTCCAACTCTCGTTGAAGACCTTTTTAACAGCTTTATTGTTAAAAGTAACTGCTTTTATTTGTGAGCAGAAATCTTTTCACGCCAGTCAGCGCCATAAATCTTATCAGCATCGCCTGGGAATGATTCAAATGCGCGTGCAAACTCGCCATGAGTTTTCGCGTATTCGATTGGATCTTCACCAGCTTTCCAGCAATCATAGGCTTGACCCAATGATCTACCACCAGCTGCTGGGCTATCGATATGACCGAATGCACCACCACCACAAGTGTTAATCACATTGCCATGACCCAAGTTTTCGAAGAAACCAGGTAAACGCAATGCGTTCATGCCACCAGAAATAATTGGCGTCGTTGCTTTCATGCCATACCATTTTTGGTTGAAGTAATGACCCATGCATTCGTCACGTTCAAGCATATATGCAAGAACAGTTTCGGCACCATGACCTTCCATCTTACCATAACCCATGGTACCAGTATGCATGCCTGAAGCACCCATCAAACGAACAAGCTTCATGTAGCACAATGGATCCATACCCATTGGAGATTTATATGAAGTCAACGCACCGTGACCAGCACGATGGAAGTGCAAGAACGTATCAGGGAATGCACGACGTGCAGTGGTAACACCTGAAGGACCAGACACAAAACCATCAATCAAGAACGCCACATGGTCTGCACTGTCATACTTGGCAAAGCATTCAAGAATAAAATCACCACGCGCAATACATTCTGCATGATGGTCAGCAGTAGCATTGGCAGAGAATAATTTTGCTTCGCCTGTTTCTTGCTGTGCCCTATCCATTGCTTCTGCGACTTTCGGCATCACTGTTTTCATTGGGCAGAAAGGTTGGTTCGCTTGAGGCTCATCATTCTTAATAAAATCGCCACCCAACCAAAAATCGTAACATGCTTTAGCAAATGGTTCAGGACGCAAGCCTAACTTCGGCTTAATAATCGTACCCGCAATATAACCACCATCTTTTTCAGGACGACCCAAAACTTTCCACATATTTTCAATGTTTGCAGAAGGACCATCAAAATGTTTCATCATGCATTCAGGCACCATAAAATCGAGCATGCGCAAACCTACATGATCACCCATGCCTTGGTTATTACCCAAGATTAATGACCATAAATGTGAAATATTAATAACACCATCATTGATGCTTGGATCAAACAACTCAACTGGGTAAGCAACTTTCATCAAACCGCCACCCGTAACATTGTCACCATCAGCAAATGCTGTTTCATCAATATCATATACCAATGCATCCACACCACGTGTGAAATCATCAGTTGTAGATACTTCAACGTTGGTACCAGTTGAAGATTCAGCTGCAATATGCGCAGCTACTTCTAAAAAGCCAAAACCTTCGGCTGGAATTAATTTATAAGCCACAAGAAAATGCTTGCCACCTGCGATTAGGTCTGCTTCATTAAGACTTAAATCAGCGTAACGATTCGATTGATCCATTATAGATATCCTCCAAAAAATGTTTCGGAGAAAATGACTACTCCCCCCCGACAAGACGAAGTGTACACCCTACCTGCATCATGTCGAATCAAAGCTTATGATGACACACATAAGTTTTTCTTATACATTGCGCTTATGTCATTCACTTTTAAACAACTTCGTATTTTTAAGTCCGTTGCCAAACATCAAAGTTATACACTTGCTGCCAAGGCTTTATTTCTGACTCAGCCCGCAGTGTCCATGCAAATCAAACAACTTGAAGAATATGTTGGCATGGATTTATTTGAACGTTTGGGTAAAAACATTCAACTCACCCAAGCAGGCAACGAATTGTTGAACTACGCAGAGTCGATTCATCAACAAATGAATGAAGCCCATGATATGTTACAAGAGCTTAAAGGCTTAAAACGCGGTAAATTACATTTAACCATGGCATCGACTGCCAACTATTTTGCACCACAATTGATTGCCGCTTTTAAACATGAGTACCCTTCTATCGAAATTAACCTAGATGTAACCAACCGCTCAGGTTTACTACATGCGGTCGAACACAACCTTACGGATATGGCAATCATGGGCATCCCCCCGCAAGGTCATCACCTCACAGGTATTCCATTTATGGATAATCCTTTGGTTGTGATTGCTGCGCCAAATCATGCTTTAGCCCATGGGAAACCGATCTCATTATCTGAAGTCGCCGATGCGCACTTTATTGTCCGCGAGCCTGATTCAGGGACGCGCATGGCAGCCGAACGTTTTTTTGCCGAACATCAACTAGAGCTTATTCCTGGCATGGAAATGAATCGTTCCGAAGCCATCAAACAAGCAGTCATGGCAGAGTTAGGGCTTGGTATTGTATCGTTACATACCATTGAAATGGAACTTGCTCTCAAACGTCTCGTTGTACTCAATGTGGAAGATTTCCCCATCATGCGCCAATGGTTTATTGTACATCGTACGGGCAAACGCTTTGCCGCTATTCCCGAAGCATTCAAAGATTTTGCTATCAATCACGCTGAATCTTTGCTTTCATTACCCAACTATCATTAAATAGTACGGCAACATTGTTTATATTTCATGAACCTCAGAAGCTTCACTGCTTAAAGCCACCACTGCCGCAGGAATGACCAGTAGATTCAGCAGTGGAACTAGCAACATGAACATCGCCAAACCACCAAACCCCAACCAAAAGAAACGACGTTCATTGATTGCTGCTTTACGTTGTGAAAAATCCATTGCTTTGCGCGATGCTGTTGTATCCATTAACTCAAAACATAAAAAACGTACGCCGGCATAGGTCCAAATAAGCGTGCCCAATAGTTGCCCTACCACAGGAATCCAAAATACCAACAGTGCCGCACAGCCCCATGCCAGCAATGCCAATAAAGGGCGCAATGAATTCGTTAAACTCACCAAACATTGTTTCCACCATGCCGATGCACTCTCTTCGCTAACATGTCCTCGCAAAGCTTCAACTCGCACTGCCAACACATCCAACCAAGGTGCAATCGCCGCAGAACCAAGCATCGTGAAACTCAATATACCACTTAATGCTGCCAGCAATATCGCCAACACCCAAACCAACCAAGATAATAATACCCAATACCAAGCATCACCATCAGGCAACCATAAATGTGCGACATAATCTGCCAATGAAAATACCGCCACCATCAATACAATCATCAATATCGCGAGCAATCCAAGCATCCGCCATAACACAGCCCGCAATGACGCTTCTGCCAACATCAAACGCAAACCCGTCAATAATTTCAAAGCACCTTGCAGCATACTTACCCCTAACGCACCAGTTACCATGCGCGTTGTTTCATATTCATAACGTTATCTCACCGCAGCGTACGTAAAGAGTTCAAATATGCAAAAATATAAAAGCAAACTTGACGCTCATCACATCCCTAGCATGATGCGACCATGAATTCATCTATATTGTCCATTGCTCCTGAAACACTCTCCAACATGCTCAATACCATGGTACCGGCTCATGCCGATGATGCTGATTTATATCTTCAACATAGTATTTCTGAATCCTTGTCGCTTGAAGAAGGACGCGTCAAACATGTCTCTGCTAGCACAGCGCAAGGCATTGGTGCGCGGGTGATTAAAGGCGAGGTATCGGGGCATGCCTATACCGATCGCTTTGAAACTGCCGCATTGATGGATGCCGCCAAAGCAGCCCGTGCAATTGCAGAAAGCGGACACACAAAGTCTCCACTGGCAGTACATACCTTAGCCTCACCACATAACCTTTATGTGAGCGAAAACCCTATGCAACGCGTGGATTTGGCACAGCGTAAAGCATTACTAGAGCATATCGATGCCTTGGCTCGTAGTATTGATCCACGCGTACAACAAGTCTTTGCCAATGTATCTGCATCCTTTTCCCACATTCATATTATTCGTATGGACGGCGCACATTTATCCGATGATCGCCCACTTATTCGCCTGAATGTATCGGTGGTCGTGGAAGAAAATGGCAAACGCGAAACAGGCGGTGCAGGTGGTGGTGGTCGTTTTGATTTAACACGTTTGATTGATACCAACGAAGCCGAACGTTTAACTCGTGAAGCCGTACGTATCGCGATTTTGAATTTAGATGCCAAAGCTGCGCCTGCTGGAACCATGCCTGTTGTACTTGGCTCTGGCTGGCCAGGTATTTTGTTGCATGAGGCCATTGGTCATGGTTTGGAAGGCGATTTTAACCGCAAAGGCTCATCGGTATTTTCAGGAAAGCTTGGTCAGCGCGTGGCTGCCAAAGGTGTCACTGTGATTGATGATGGAACCATTGCAGATCGTCGCGGCTCATTAAACTTTGATGATGAAGGCACACCCACCCAACGCAATATACTCATCGAAGATGGTATACTTACGGGATATATGCAGGACAAACAAAATGCTAGATTGATGGGTGTTGCGCCCACAGGCAATGGTCGCCGTGAATCCTATGCAGACTGTGTGCAACCGCGCATGACCAATACCTTTATGCTAGCTGGAAAAGACAAACCTGATGATATTCAGGCATCGCTAGATGAAGGTATTTATGCTGTGAATTTTGGTGGTGGTCAGGTTGATATTACCTCTGGAAAATTCGTATTCACCACATCCGAAGCCTATTATGTGAAAAATGGTGAGATTCAATACCCTGTCAAAGGTGCAACCTTGACGGGTATGGGGCATGAGGTTTTACAAAAAGTTTCTATGATTGGTGATGATTTGGCTCTTGACCCAGGTGTTGGTACCTGTGGCAAAGGCGGGCAATCTGTTCCTGTTGGGGTGGGGCTACCCACCATTCGTGTTGATGAGCTAACTGTGGGAGGTACAGAAGCATGAACAACCAATCTATGACAGACATCGCTAGCCAACTTGTTGACATCGCCAAACAATCAGGCGCATCTCACGCCGATGCACTTTCTGTGATTGATACAGGTGAATCTATTGACGTTCGCCATGGCAAACTAGAATCCATTGAACACGAAGATTCACGCGGTATTGGTTTACGTGCTTTTGTTGATACAGGCAAAGGTTTGGCTTTTGCATCAGCCAGCACATCCGATGTCTCTGAAAAAGGGCTTAAACAGCTTGCTGAACAGGTGGTCAATATGGCAAATATTTCTGAACCTGACCCTGATGCTATGCCGCCTATCGGCGCAACACATCCAAGCACCGATGAATTACACGCATGGCAAGAAAAACATCCCCACCAACAACATGGCTGGACAACAGAACAAGCTAAAGAAGCGGCATTCTCGTGTGAAGCGGCTGCCCTTGCCTACTCTGATAAAATTGCTAATTCCGAAGGTGCAAGTACCAGCTTTGGTGAGACAAGTATTGCTTATGCTGCATCCGATGGTTTTGTGGCAGATTATGAACGTGCATCCAGTTCTTTATCTATTTCGGTGATTGCAGGAGAAGGCGAATCCATGCAACGTGATTATGCATACACACGTGCCAGAAAAGCCCAAGCATTACGCAATCCCGCCGAAGTTGGACAAGAAGCATCTGAACGCACTTTAAGGCTTTTGGGTGCATCTGGGCTTAGTAGCTGCAATACTACGGTAGTTTTTGAGCCACGCATTGCGACTTCCATTCTCAGCCACTTGGTATCTGCCATCAACGGTCGTGCAATCTTGCAAAAGCGCTCATTTCTACATGATGCTGTGAATGAAAAAATATTTCCCGACTTTATTCATATCAACGATGACCCTGACCATATGGATGGCATGGGTAATCGCTTGTTTGATGGTGAAGGCACCCGTTGTTCAGCTCGGAATATTATTGAACAAGGAAAGCTTACAGGCTTTCTTACTGACCGCTATGCTGCCAAACGCTTGGGCACGACACCAACCGGACATGCAAGACGTGGATTAACAGGTGATACAGGCATTGGTACATCCAATCTTATATTGCAACCAAGTAAAGAAAGTTTAGATAGTATCTTGCACGATATAAACGATGGTATATTGATTACAGAGTTAATGGGCTTTGGTATCAATGGTGTGACAGGTGATTATTCACGTGGTGCATCAGGATTTTTGATTGAACATGGTAAAATATCACGCCCTATACAAGGCTTTACCATTGCAAGTAATTTGAAAGATATGTTTGCTAATATTTCCCACATTGGTAATGATCTGACATGGTTCGGCTCAACAGCAGTACCGAGCATCGCAATAGAAAATATGACCATTGCAGGGCAGTAATAACGCGAATGTCCAGCGATACTCGTGCATAGTGAAACTCGCACAGGTCTCGCGCCAGTTACCATGCGCGTTGTTTATATTAATAATTGGAGAATACAATGAGTTATGATGTTTACGGCGTAGGCAACGCCATTATGGATTTACAAGTACAATGTGATGATGCTTTTCTCGAAAACAATGGCATTGAAAAAGGCGTTATGACACTGACTGAACCAGATCGTCAGCAAATGATTTTGGATGCACTATGCAATCATCAGATTAACTATTGCTCTGGTGGTTCTGCTGCCAATACCATTGTGGGCATTGCCGATATGGGTGGCACAGCGGCTTATGCCAGCAAAACAGGGGATGATGGGTTTGGTCATCAATATTTGGGCGAGTTAAAAGAACTTGGCATTGATAGCCATGTACAAGCTGGTGATGGCGATACCGGTACATGTGTGGTGCTGATTACCCCCGATGCCCAACGCACCATGCTTACCCATTTGGGCGTATCGGTAACATTATCTGAATCGGATATTGATGCCGATGCTATTGCCAAAGCAAAGTATGTGTATATCGAAGGTTATTTGTTCGCAGGCCCTTCCACCAAAGCTGCTGCACTCAAAGCTATTGAGCTTGCCAAAGCACAAGGCGTGAAAGTTGCGCTAACTATTTCGGATCCATTTTTAATTGATATTTGCCGTGATGATTTCCTAGCCCTGATTGAAGGACCTGTTGATTTATTGTTCTGCAATGAAGTTGAAGCAACTACCCTAACGGGTGAAGATAATCCAATTGATGCTGCACATGCAGTTCACAAACATTGTGAAAATGTTGCGCTCACATTGGGCAAAAAAGGCTCCATTATTATGCATGCTGGTGAAGCTTTGCCTATTGAAGGTGTTGAAGTTGATGCTATTGATACCACAGGCGCTGGTGACATGTATGCTGCTGGTGTGCTTTATGGCATTACCAATGGATTAACTTGGCAACATGCTGGGCATCTAGGCTCACATGCTGCGGCAAAAGTAGTTGCTCAACTGGGAGCCCGTCTTCCTAAACCTCTTAGTAAAGAAGAAATCGAAGCATTGATTTAAAATGTAATATTGGAAGCGGTCTAACAAGACTTAGACCGCAACCTTATTTTAACGAAATTTTAGCTCCAGCATGCGTCCACCAGAAATATCGGCGATTTTCTGAAATTGAACCTTGGTAGAGGTGTCACTGTTACCCAGCGGAAGCGTAAATACAGGTGCTTGAATGGCATGGTAATGTATTTTATCCGTTGATGGCTCATCACCAATTAACATATAAGCACTAGGAATATGTGCCACTTTTGTTAAGACATCAAAGGTATGACCAATCGTTTCTTCATTACCAATAAATGGTGCGCTTTGCATCAAATAATCAAACATTTCACCCATGGTTCCGCTATATGTACCAAGCCGGTTATCGGCATACCAAGTAATCCCACTTAAATGTTTACCTGAACGAATCGCAATCACCCGCAAAACAGGAATTAAAAAGGCTGTTACCCCATGCATGGAGCCCGTAGCATCAATAACCAAATGCAAGTCTTTACCTGGTAAACTTCGTAAACCTTCAATCATCATTTCAAAGTCTTTGCGACCCTGCCCTTGCCCCAAACTTGCCGCAGTCAAAACTTTATTCATTTGCTCTTGACTATCTGTGCCAACCACATTGTTCATCTCTTGAAGTAATTCCAAATTTCGGGCTTTGGCAGCAGCCAATTCTTTTTCAAGACCTTCAATTTGAGCTTTGGTTTTCATCGATTCGCCTGAATCTTGAGCCTTTGAAACCAATAAAAACATAGAAAATAAAAATATAAATGCCGCCAGCATCAACAGCGCCATATCCGAAAAAACTTCGTAAATAGAGGATATATCTTGCTCACGCCGTGAACGCATACTTAACCCTCCGACTTATTTTCTTGGTTACTTTTTGAAATAGATACTTGAAAACCCATCGCTGCCAACAACCGCTGTTTAAAGTTCGCTAGCTTCTTTTGCAGCGTCAGCTCATATCGCAAAATCTTGGCATAATGACGGTGCACAGCAATCGCTTTAAACACCTCATCATCACTAGATTTCAAGCGCGTTGCATCTTTCAAATCTTGCATTCCTTCTGTAAAATCAGACATCGCAGCTTTGCTTTGTTGCAAGGATTGCGTTAGTGCAGAAAGTCGTGTTTCCATGCCTTCCACAACCCTATCCAACTGTCTAAAATCTCGCTGCACAGATGGCGTTAAATCAACGGCCGCATATACCATACAACTGCGAGTCAATAAATCCTGCAAAGCTTCAATCGAATTATCACCAATATAGGCAAACATCCGCAATAATATACCGCCCAGAATTGATCCCAATAATGTTGTGTAAAATGCCAAGCCCATGCCTGACATTGCTTCACGTAAAGCAATCAAAACGGACATGCCATCAGAATCAACATTTTCCAACGCACCATTCAAACCAGTTAAGGTAATGGTTAAACCCAACACTGTACCAATCAGACCCATGGTAATCATCATACTACCAAGCAGGGAAACAAAACGAGCTACACGAATATAACCTGAAAATTCCACCGTACTAAGCTCAGAGAGCTCAACCTGTCCACCATTTTCATGAATATGCTGTAAAGCGGCAATAAAACGATTGCTGACTTGCCTGCCTTTGGCAACAGCGCCATACAAGCCTTTTTTCTCAAGTTGATATTCCAATCTGTAGGCGCAAAACCACTCCCATGTTAAGCCTGCAACATGAACAAAACTAACAAATACACCAAGTATAAATGTCCCTAAAATCACCCATGTCACACGCGACGTGTCATAAACAATATAATCCCAAATATTCGCCATATGAAAAAGTTGAATAAATATCGAGATACATACTGCCGACCATATCAGCCATAATGCTAAAGTTTTTAGCCCCCGTTGATCCAGTGCTTTTTGATTCTTAGGCATGTATTCCCCTTTCTAACTTCACAAAATTTAAAATATATACGCTTAAAGCAAACTATAAATCAGAATCTCTTCATTAACCATTCATAGTTTGTGTGTTCACTTGCAGACAACCTTTTATCAGATAATTTATCTTATTGGCCTTCTGCATAGTAATACACTGTAAAATCATCCTTCCAGCCATCATCTGTTTTGGCATGCACTATAAAACGGTGCATTCCTTGCTTCAAATTGGGTGATATATGCATAATCACATCTTTTCTACCGGCCGTTTGCCATGCCACAGCTTTCGAGTCTAAGCTATACTCAGAAGCATTCAGCCCTTTAATTTTCAAATCCATATTGGCTGCACGGTAACGTTTATTAGAAACATTGATGCGATAGTCATTGACAGCCATACCTTGCAATAACTCTGCCTTATCAACGACCAGAACATAAGGTTGATAGTTTGCAATACCCACTGCAAACCACACTGCACCAATCACTGCGCCCACAGTGGCAGCACGGGTGCGTGATAAAAGCGATGTTAAACCATTGCGCCCTGGTTTAGAGGGACCAAAGGCGAAACTTAGCAAGCCTGGTCCCTGCATTTTCTTGCTCTTACTATGCAAAGTATCGCAAGCAGCCACGCAATCACCACAATTAATGCAGCTATCAAACACCACCGTCTGACGCGGATCAATATCTAAAAAGCAACTATCTTCACAATATGTACAGTTCACACAATGGTCCGAACGGCTTTCATCATAAGCAATATGCAGGGTTTCTCTTGTTTTAAATGAATGCTGCCAAATACGGTATACACACATATACTTGCATACCAAGTGTCGCATCGCACTGATATTAATCAGCACAACCAACGTACATACAATATATATCCATAACAGGCTTTTTGCCTCAGCGACAGGTTGCAAAATCATAAATGACCAAATCACATCAGGTGAATAAAAGTACAACAGCGGAATAATAGCAATCACCATTGAAACCAATAAAAATGATAATCCCAATACCAGCTTATTCAGCCATTTATCTTTGCGCACCGCGACCTTCATCTTTTTGCCCGTAATATCCATCATCAACGCACGCCGACCTAGCAGCTTGGAGGTCATCATGTTTGCCCATTCGGACAATGTGTTTTGCGGACAAACCCAACCACAAAAAACAGAACCAGCCCACGAATACGTAAAAACAAGCAGCGTCGCCACCATGATCCAAAAACCCATAATAATCGACATATCAGCAAACCAAACCTGATAGTCCAACATATGAATAGCCCCTGCCGAGACATCAATACGAAATAGTCCAGACACAGGAATAACAATCAAAATAAATATAATGAAATATTGCGAAAATCGTCGCCAATGGCGCACCGACTGCGCTCCGGGTACATGTTCTTGTTGAATAGGAATTTGATTAAGCTTCTGTTGGGCGTTCATTGTTTTCTCACATGAATATTATACGTATCTTTCATAATTTTCGGATACTAATATCTATAACCATAGAATATAAGTACGCACTATTTCGTTATTTGGTTACAGTTAGTATACTGCGCTCTTAAACTATTTTAGTTATACAAGAGGGATCAATGAGACACCCAGAATATTATAAAGAATTAGGCTGCCCTGTTGAGGCTACTTTGGAAGTTCTTAGTGGAAAGTGGAAAGGTCTAATTCTTTATCAATTACGTGCTGACAGTAAACGTTTTAATGAGCTTAAACGACTGATTCCAGGAATCACTCAACGCATGTTAACCAAACAACTAAAAGAGCTAGAAATAGACCAAATTATTAGTCGCGAGATATTCCCCGAAGTTCCGATACGAGTGGAATACTCCCTCACCAAGTTTGGTAAAGATCTCTTTCCATCACTCGAAGCTTTGCAAGCATGGGGCGAGAAATATATTGAACGAATGTCACTTACACGCAATCAAACAGAGTAAGCGCGCATAGCAAGAACTTACAAACTCCATCCATTTATAAACAGCTCTAATTTCAGCCTCTTTCAATCAAGGATGCATTTAAATCTTCAGGCACCTCATAACCCATAACTTCAAACAATGTTGCTGCCAAGTGCGACAAACCTGGCGTTACAGATAAATCATCTCCTTCTTGTGGTTGTCTAAGCTGATATGAGCCATCAAATGCTGGGTCAAATAGAATACATGGCACAGGATTAATCGAATGTTTGGTGCAAGGTTCACTCTCATCCCCTTTAAATACCTGCATCTCTTCAGCGTTACCATGATCAGCTGTAATCAACGCACAACCACCGACTTTTTCCAAAGCTTCTACTATACGACCTACCGCAGTATCTACAGCTTCAATAGCTTCAATTGCAGGCGCAATAGCCCCGCAATGCCCCACCATGTCTGCATTGGCAAAATTCATTAATCCAAAGCCATAATCACCTGATTCAATCAACCCAACTGCCTTATCAGCAATATCGGGCGCTTTCATTTGTGGTGCATCTGCAAAGGAAATATTCTTATCCGATGGAATAAGGATATAATCTTCCATACTATCATCCAGTGGTTTGCGATAGCCGCCATTAAAGAAAAATGTCACATGTGGAAATTTTTGCGTTTCGGTCAATCGAAACTGTTTGATACCCATTTCTAAAATACGTTTGCCAAAAGGCGCATCCACTTTGGTTGGCCCCATCAACTGAAGATTTGGAAGGTTACGGTCTTCATCGTATACCATCATACCAGCAAACAATACATCTGGACGTTGCCCCCGATCAAAACCATCAAAGTCATCGACTTCAAATGCTTCTGTGATTTCAATCGCACGATCGCCACGGAAATTCACCATGACAACTGCATCACCATCTTGCACCGTGCCAATAGGCTTATCATGGCTATCAACAATCACAAAACCTGGTAAATCTTGATCAACGATATCGGCATTTCCAGCGCGAAAAGACTGCAAGGCTTCTTGCATGCTAGTAAACCGCTTATCACACACACCATGTACCATGGCATCCCAGCCAGGTTTGACCTTGCTCCAATTCTGATCTCTATCCATGATAATTTGTTCACGACCACCTGCCGAGGCAAACGCATAATCACAGCCTTGACCATTCAAATCAGCGAATATACCTTCCAATTGAGCAATATAATCCTGTGCTGTTTGAATACCTACATCGCGACCATCAAGTAAAGCATGCACACGTAATACTTTCACGCCCTCTTTGGCAGCATATTTAGCAAGCGCAATAAAATGATCAATATGTGAATGAATATTACCATCAGAAAGCAAACCCAATAAATGTAGTACGCCACCTGCTTTTCCCTTAGCGACCACCTCTTCCAACACATCAGACTCATAAAAAGAGCCATCAGCAATAGCATTATTAATCCGCGTTGGACCTTGATCAAGAATTTGACCTGCCCCCATGGTTAAATGCCCTACTTCCGAACCACCCATATCTTTATTGGATGGTAAACCCACATATTTACCATGCGTCATCAACTGCGTATGCGCATAGTTTTTCCATAGACGATCAAATACAGGCGTATTCGCCAATGCCACAGCATCCTCGCTGCCACCCGTACCCATGCCCCAGCCATCCATGACAATTAAAAGTGTTGGTTTTCCTTTATTAAAGCAATGAGCCATGCTGTGCTCTCCTAAATACATGAAGTAAGTTTTTCTCTAACGAAAAAAGCCCAGTCAAATGACTGGGCTTTTAAACTAAACATGTAAAAAATCAACCGTGATTTGAATTATCTGCAATGGTTGCCAATACTATTGGTGTTACTACACCCAATACAAAAAACAAAATAAGCGGATAAATAAAAGCCGTTAACTGTTGTTCCATAACCACAAACCTCCCATAGAAAGTGAATCTTGGGCGGAGATTAGCCCTGATAATCTCACCTTGCAAGCTTTAGGGTTATTTTAGGGTGTATTAAGCCGTCACATCAAACACAAAAGGATCTGAATAAATATCTGTCATGTTTGCGCCTGACATAAAGCATGTTTGTTTTAAAGCATTCACAATCGCAGGGTCACCACACACATATACGCGCCAACCTTTTAAATCAGGCTTAGATTTTTTAAGTATCTGCTGAAGATCGCCCTGCTCACCATCACGCGGGGCTTCGCCATGCAGTACACATGGAATATAGTGTACTTGTTCGTTCTTATCCGCCAAGGCATACAACTCATCCATATAATACAGTCCTTGCACTGCCAAACTAGCATGAAACACATGTATTTCTCCACGATGCCCACGTGCCAAAGCATCACGTAAAATACCATACAAAGGCGCAAGTCCAGTACCGACACCAACCAACAACAATGGCTGATCCAAATCCCTATCGGTATAAAAACAGTCTCCTGCAGGTCCCATAAACGAAAGCGCATCACCAAGCTTGGCATCATCATGGAAATAACCACTTACACGGCCATCAGGAACACGCTTAATATGTAATTCTAAAAAATCTTCACGGGGCAAGCTTGCCAGTGAATAACTACGTGTTACATCTGTTTCAGGATGCATTACATTGATGAATTGCCCAGCAATATAATCCAAAGGCTGTTCAGTTTTCAAACGAATACGTATAACCGATTCGTTTAATAGCGTTTTTTCAACAATGGTTGAAGATACTACCTGTTCTGCAACATCGGCAACAGATAGTTCCATATCTTCTTCTGGCTTACAGATACATGCTAAAAAATAGTTTTGATCGACTAGCGTATCTTTCAAACCTTGCTGAGACTCAACTGGCGGTGTGCCTTTCACTGCTTTGGTGATACATGTTTGGCACACACCACTCTGACAAGATGAGGGAATCAACACGCCGTGTCGAGTCAAACTCTCAAGCACCGTTTCACCTTCTTCACAGTGGTATTCTTTTCCTTCAAAGGTAATAACTGGCACGTTCAATTCCTCACTACATAGCGACTAATAAAAAAATATCATATCTAATTACTTTTCAAAAAGAACGACCCAGTCTTCAGTATCCCTAGAGTGGGATGGGGGAAGAAACTTGAAGACTGAGTCGAAACGATTAGCGGTTTAACACATCATCACGAACGCTATCTGCAATCGCAATAATTTCCGCCACTTTTTCTTCACCCACACCCAATTCAGCCAGAGTTGAACGCAAGTGTGCCAACACATGTTCAAAATGAGAATCATTCAAACCCATTTTCTCAACCAAATGTTTGTGCCCTT
The DNA here is from genome assembly GCA_913055645.1 of uncultured Pseudomonadota bacterium. GTDB lineage: Bacteria > Pseudomonadota > Zetaproteobacteria > Mariprofundales > Mariprofundaceae. Next base: position 44,658 of record CAJXLC010000006.1, read on the forward strand.
CACGCATATCCATACCTGTATAGTTATTGGGTCCGCCAAATACCATGGTTAAGAAGGCTTTTTGTTTTTGAGCCTGTCTGACCATATCTGTATCTTCAAAAAACACCTTAATATAGGCATCGGACAAGACACGACGGTAAAAAATATCTACCGCTGCATCAATAGCTGCTGCACCACCCAACTGATCATACAAAGACTGTTCAGCAGGTTGAGCAGATTGAGTATCTACATCATTTCTCGAAGTCGCTTTATCTGCGGCACCCGCTAACAGTATTGGTACAATCACGCCAAGCACAAAAAATAAAATTAAAGGGTAAATAAACGCTGTTAGTTGCTGTTCCATAACTTAGCCCTTATCTGTCTAGCACATCAGCACGCACACTGTCTGCGATATTGATGACTTCTTGAATTTTATCTGCGCCAACACCCAATTCTGCCAAGGTTGAACGAAGGTGTGCCAAGATATGTTCAAAATGCGAATCATTTAGACCCTGTTTTACCAAATGTTTATGACCTTCACGCATATCCAAACCTGTATAGCTATTCGGACCACCAAACACCATAGTCAGAAATGCTTTCTGCTTCGCTGCTTGTTTTTCCATATCTACACCTTCAAAAAAGCGAATAACATACGCATCACTTAAAACGCGACGATAAAAAATATCTACCGCTGCATTCACCGCTGCTTCTCCACCTAACTCTTCATATAAACTCATAAGACACTCCCACGAAACATTCATTAAATTTTGATCAAATAACCACATAAGATATATTTGATATGCGCTAATATAAATACCTTATGTCAAACATGTCAAATAAATATATCTTTTTTATTGATAACCATTCTCAAGCAGACTATTATACTGCCATGCAACTAACTCTCTACACTGACTATTCACTGCGTGTTTTACTATATTTGGGGCAACATCCCAATGAACGCATCACCATCACGCAAATTTCAGACTACTTCAACATTTCGCGCAATCACCTTGTGAAAGTCGTTCACAACCTCGGTAAACTAGAGCTTATTCATACTATCCGAGGTAAAAATGGCGGCATGCTCTTGGCTCAAGAGCCAAAAGACATCAATCTTGCCACAGTGGTTCAACATATTGAACCGCATATGAACCTATTGGAATGCTTTGATAATGAAACCAACACCTGCCCAATTACCATGAGCTGTGACCTGAAACATATACTATTCAAAGCCAAAAGAAGTTTTATTAATGTATTAAAAGAACACACTTTAGCTGATTTATTATCAAAAGATAATGCCGAAGCAACCATGCAATATATTCCTATTACGAAGATTCAAAGCGTACATACTAACAAATAAACATGGGCTTATAAGCCACTCATACAATTTCATCATACCCTTCACGCACCACTTAGTTTAAGCTTCGCTCGGTCATCAATATCATGGCTTGGTTAGCCGCTGACATGACCGCTATAAACTATTAAATAGAGAGTCCTTCCATGTTGTCTAAAATTATTGATTCCATTCAACCTCGCCATATCGGTTTGCTTGCCATGTGCGGCTTGGCATTTCTATATATGGCACTGTTTCGTTACGACTCTTACGGCATTGAAGAAGGTGCAGCTCGCGCCTTGTTGATTAACTGGTCTATTATCGACAAAGTCGCCAATGCCACAGCATTATTTGGCATACCTGATTTGCGCTCCCTTATGTTTATCTTTTTAGATATTCATTGGGCTGGAAGCTTACCCGCCGCCAAGATGTTCACTTTATTTATGGTATTTGCTACAGCACTCATGCTCTATCGCTGGGGTGAAAACAACGATAGTGCCGAAACATCCACCATTGCCACTGCCTTATTACTTATTGCGCCCATCACCGTCATGCAAGTGGACTCTATTTCTTCTGGCGTATTTTTACTCTTCTGTTTTATCTGCGCATTTTGGCTAGAAAAAATGTACGATGATAACAGACACACACTACCAGGCTCAATATTTATGCTTATCCTCATCTCTGCATTTGCCGTGAGTCTACACCCTATGGGGCTGGCTCTACCCATCGCATTACTGCTGCTATGGCTACCCAAAAAAGATAACTTGGTTGATTCTAAAAAACGTCGTAACCTTATGATTGGCATTGGTAGTAGTAGCATGGTTTTGCTTATTATGCGTTGGGGTTGGTCAGGGCTTGAAAGCCAAGGTGGTCATTTGGCAAGTCTTGGTGCCATTCTCTCTGGATCACCCATTTTACAAGCCACACCACCCATTGGTTACGGCCTAATTGTTGCTAGTTTATTGAGCTTTACCATTGCTGTATATATTTACCGTCGCTATTTTGAGCTTTTTAGTCTCACATTGGTCATTGCCTGCCTCATTGGCTTGCTTCGCCCTGACACATCTTGGGCATTGATGGCACTCACATGCATACTATTCCTCGGACTCCCTATGCTCACCGCCTTACACCGCAAAACAGGCATTCAAAATCTTATTGGGCAACGAGGCTTGATACTCATACTCATTGTCGTGTGTACCAGCATATTTACCTCAGCCGATAAACATTACCGCATGATTAGCCAGCTAAAACTCAAATCAGATGTTGATTACTTACTCACATCTGCCGCAGCCATCGCCAATGAAAACAAAGATGAATTTATTATTGCCAGCCAGTGGCCTGCTCGCACCATGCTTGCCACCAAACGTGATGTCTTGCCTCTGCCGCCGCAACGCATTCTCAAAGATGCAACTATTTTTAGTGAAAAAACAGCTGGTATTACACACTTCATGTTTGATCCAAACGCCACAAAGAACAAGGCCTTGGCACGCATTTCAGCCAGTCTTGGTCATCAAATGGAAGCTATCGAATTGCTACCTGCAGGTGTGATTATTCAGGTTAATCGAGGTAAACCGAACTAAGTAAACCTGTTGCTATGGTAACTATTCAGCAGTAATAAAAATAGAGATCGCTGTTCAGATTGCCATATATTTTCTAATAAAAGGCAAAAAAGTGCAGCTTACGACTGTAAGTGAGCAGTTTTTCATGCAGGGCTTAGAAAAAAAGAAAATCTGAATAGTTACTTGCTATGATTCATCTTTTCTGTGCCAAAGATGAAAAAATAATGACACCGCAATGCCAAAAGCTCCACCAAATGTAAAAATCCCGCCCATCAAGGCTTCTGCTAAGAGTAATTTCGTGATTCCCGTATGAAGTTGTGGAAAAATATAAGCAAGCACGGCTATACCAACACACATGGCAATGGTATAACGTTTCATATGACGCATCCATATAGCATCATTCACTTCTGTTTGTACTTCCTCTGACATCATCAACCTGCCCCTTTTACAACAGTTGTAACGGCCGGAACAATCAATAGCGCTCCTGTTGCTAATACCAACAAGCGCGCAACAACAATACCTAGGAACTGTTTACGATGTTCCTCTCGGGTACGCTGATGGTCTTCCGAACCTACTGGATTTTGTAACATAGCACGCCCTGCCATAATCTGTAAAACATACAAAGCATACAATACCATGACAAAAATCAAATGGCACCAAATCAGAAAAGTGAAAATATCACCATCTACAATAAGCCGCTTCCACCAATCGTGGGTTAAATACAAATAAACGGGGAACGAGACATCAAAAAGCATTAAAAAAGACATTGCCGCAATATGAAAACGCCGTTGCTTACGCCAATACCATGCCGCCGCTAACAGGACGAAACTCATCAAAACCAATAAAACACTTGTTGTCATGCCCCAACCCTAATCGAACAACAAGCTATCCGTTATCTTTATTTGCTCCTTAACTTAAAAACGTTACGCTTCGCTCATGTCTGAATATACCTCCAAACCAATTTCTAATCAGCCTCCAGCAAATGAAAACCGCTATCTAGGCAAGTTTCTTATCACATCCGTACTTTCCTTCTTTGTCGGCACAGTACACGGTGTACTACAAGTCATCCCAGGTATTCGTGCTTGGCTGGACTCCATTGGCAGCCCTTATGGTGGACCTGGTCACATGATTGACCCTTTGGCACATGCCCACATCAACTTGGTTGGCGGCGTAACCATTCTCGGTATGGCAATCACCTATTATTTGATTCCTAAAATTACGGGCAAACCTCTCCATTCTCAACGTATGGCGGAACATTCCTTTTGGTGGACTGCCATTGGTGTCGCTATATTTTATATATCCTTAATGATTTTTGGTATTTGGGAAGGTCAACTTTGGCTCACCCATCCAGAAGAAATTCCTGTCATTCATCGCTTTTATGGTCCTATTATTTCTATTGCAGCTACAGGTCTTGCGATTGGCTTTTGGATCTATCTTGCGAATGTTTTGTTATCATTAAAAGGCATTTACAAAAAATCATAAGCTATGACTGACAATCAGATAGAAGCTCAGACAAACACTCAACATCATGAACGCTTAGAGTGCGGCTGCCCTTCAAGTTATCCCGATTGGAAACATGGTGATATTGATTTGGGCGGGCAGCTTGTTCATAAGCTAAAGATACCCATGTTTATGCATATGCCCATTGGTTACGAAGCCTATCTTCTCAAACAAAAGGATGATATTGAACGCCTTGAATTGCATGAAAAATGGCCAGGCTTTAACTTAACCCGTACAGGTGCATTGCATGGTCAAATACTCTGCCCACTGACTGAGGAAAAATCTCCTGCACGCAATTTAATGACACTTGCTCATCCATTTCAGTTACGCGTTCAACTTTTTCATGGTGATGTTACAGATATGCGTATGGCTATTCGTAAAATGCAGTCTGAAATTCTAGATGATGGGCTGATGCCAAAAGAATTATATCTAAGTTACCTCACTTGTCCTGTATGCGAAGAAGAGCGTGGTGGTAAGCGTGTGATGTTGATGCGCCGTTGGGTAAAGAGTAAAAAACTCGAAGCCCGCTTGAAAAAATCAGCCTCCAAAAAATAAAAAAATGGATGAAAGCACCCAGCTCTTATGGAGCGTTATCTTCGGTGGCATTGGTATGGGTTATTTTTCTTATGGCAAAAAACAAAAATCTGCGATTCCTTTTTGCACCGGGATTGCTCTATTTATTTTCCCATATTTCACTACAAACCTCTATGCCATGATATTCGTAGGGCTTACACTCATGCTTATACCCTATTTTATAAAACGGTAGTTTTATACCGCTCTAATGATCAATAAAGGGAGCCCATTAGGCTTCCTCCTAACTTCTTAAAGAAACCTTTTCTCGCCTAAACTTAACTTGGCGCAGTCCCAACTTCACACTTCGAGCATAAACCTACCTATATTCTGTGTTCCGCTTGTATCTTACATTGACAGATTTCGGTGGGTCTCTCCTGGTTCGTCCGAAGCACAGGGAGGTCAATAATGATGCCACAACAGCTACAGCAGGCATGGTTATGCGGCATTGTATTGCTATCAAAGACTGCATTGCCATTAATCTCAAAGCTGTTAAGCAGACCGGATTTTTTCAAACTTACCCAATGCCAGATAAAGGGTATTTAGTGAAAGAGATAGATGAGTGCTTTTCAGTGTTTGGTACACCTTGCGAGCAGTGATATGGATTAGTTTACGCGCCCATTCATGGGAGCGATGATATTTTTTTACGAAGGTATAATATTATTATTTGATTATTAAATAATAATATACTACTGTTCGCATATGAGCAAAGGTTTGCGACAGGAATTATCCATCATATTGATTGTAAAAGTCAGCGCATTAGGGCTGATCTGGTGGATGCTGTTTTCCTCGTCACCACCCGTTGATGTAGCTCAGCATCTGATAAACCCGGCCACAACACAAAGCGGAAATGGCCAACATGGAGAATAAGTATGAGTGATTTGTTAGTCGAGCTTTCACGGTTTCAGTTTGCATTTACTGCCCTGATTCACTTTATTTTTGTGCCGTTGACAATCGGCATGAGTTTTTTACTGGTGATTATGGAAACGACCTATGTAATTACAGGCAATAAAATTTACCGTGAAATGACCCAATTCTGGGGCAAGTTGTTCGGTATTAATTTCGCAATGGGGGTCGCGACAGGCTTAACTATGGAATTCCAGTTTGGTACCAACTGGGCATACTACTCACATTATGTTGGTGATATTTTTGGCGTACCCCTAGCCATTGAAGGCATGATGGCATTCTTTCTTGAGTCTACATTTGTCGGTCTGTTTTTTGTCGGTTGGAAACGACTTAGTAAATATCAGCATCTGTTGGTTACCTTTCTAGTGGCAATTGGTTCAAATATGTCGGCTCTATGGATTCTTATTGCCAATGGCTGGATGCAAAATCCGGTCGGGGCAGCATTCAATCCGGATACCATGCGTATGGAGCTAAGTAGCTTTTCCGATCTTATTTTTAATCCGGTGGCACAAGCCAAGTTTGTCCATACTGTAAGTGCCGGTTATACCGTTGGTAGCGTGTTTGTATTGGCCATTAGCGCCTGGTATCTGTTACGTGGCAAACATATCGAATTTGCCAAACGTTCGTTTGCCATTGCAGCAGGTTTCGGGCTGGCGGCAATTTCATCCGCCATTATCCTAGGCGATGAGTCTGGCTATACCGTGGGTGATGTGCAAAAAGCCAAGATGGCTGCTATTGAAGCTGAGTGGGAAACAGCCCCGGCTCCAGCCAGTTTTACACTGTTCGGTTTACCTAATCAGGAAAAAATGGAAACCGATTATGCCATTCGTATTCCATGGTTACTCGGCTTGATTGCCACCCGTTCGGTGGATGAGCAGGTGAAAGGCCTCAAGGATATTATAGCTGATAATGAAGTGCGCATTCAGCGCGGCATCAAGGCATGGAGCGCCTTGCAACAGCTACGCAATAATAAACAGGATAAAGCGGCGTCCCAACAACTTAAGCGATATCAGGACGATCTTGGCTATGGGCTGCTTCTGCATAGTTATACGAAGCATATCGACCAGGCTACACCGGAGCAGATTCACCAGGCAGCAGTTCATTCAGTGCCCCGAGTTGCCCCGTTATTCTTTACATTCCGGCTGATGGTTATCTGCGGTATGGTGTTGCTTGTCTTGTTTATTGCTGCGTCATGGGGTGTTTACCGTAACAACTTCATGCGCAATCGCTTGTTGCTACGCGCCGCTATATTCGCATTACCTTTACCATGGATTGCTGCGGAACTCGGTTGGTTTGTAGCCGAATATGGTCGGCAGCCATGGACAATCAGCGGTATTCTGCCGACATCACTATCCACATCTAGCCTCTCAGCAGCTTCAGTGGGTACCAGTCTAGGTGCTTTTGTGGTGTTCTATGCCGCGCTGACATGTGTGGAAATGTATCTGATGATCAAATATGCACGTAAGGGTCCTGATGCCCTGCATGCCCATTGATTACAACATTTTATTGCAACATAAGGAGATAGGTTATGTTTGATTATGAAACGCTAAAACTGATTTGGTGGTTGCTGCTTGGCGTGTTATTTATCGGCTTCGGTGTCACTGGCGGCTTTGATTTGGGTGTGGGTGCTATGTTACGCATTATTGGACGCACTGATGATGATCGCAAGGTGATGATCAACTGTATTGGTCCAACTTGGGATGGTAATCAGGTCTGGCTTATTCTCGGAGCAGGTGCTGTTTTTGCTGCCTGGCCATTGATTTATGCCAGCGCATTTTCCATCCTCTATCCGGCTATGCTGGCGGCGCTGTTTGCGCTGTTTTTCAGGCCAACCGGATTTGAATACCGCGCCAAAATTGCCGATACCCGCTGGCGGGCTTTCTGGGACTGGGGACTGGTGATTGGTGGTGCTGTGCCCACGCTGGTCTTCGGTGTTGCGTTCGGACTGGTACTTGAGGGTATCCCATTTCATTACGATGCCGATATGCGCATCATCATGGATGGCAGTGTGATGGATGCGCTAACACCCTTTGCCTTATTTGCTGGCGTTGTTTCACTGGTGATGGTCTCCATGCACGGCTCGGCTTTCTTAAATGTAAAAGCACGAGGCTCAGTACAGGAGCAGGCACGCCGTTGGCTGCGTATTTTGGCGATATTGCTTGTTGCCTTGTTTGCTCTTGGCGGTGTTTGGGTCGCAACCAACCTTCAAGGTTATGTCCTGCATTCAACAGGAGACTTCAATCATGCGCTGACACCATTGAATCAACATGTGACGCGCGTAGCTGGCGCATGGATAAATAATTTTCACAACATGCCTTGGATGTGGTTTGCCCCAGCTCTCGGCTTATTGGGTGCTGTACTGACTGCCTTGCTACGGACTATGCCGATGTTGGCTTTGATTTCATCAGGTTTGAGCGTTAGCGGTGTGATTCTGACTGCAGGTTTTGCTGCATTCCCTTTCATGCTGCCTTCATCCAGCTTGCCTGATCAGAGTCTAACAATCTGGAATGCCAGTGCCAGCGAGCACTCACTGGGGCTGATGCTAATCGCTGCGTGTATTTTTATACCGCTGATTTTGATGTACACATCATGGGTATATCGGGTTCTGCGCGGACCTGTCCGGGTGGAAGAAGTTAATAAAGGTGAATATGGCACCTATTGAAAACATGATACTATCATGTAACCCAAGAACTGACATTGCCATTGGATGTTGGGTTGCGGCATACGCCGCATGGCAATGTCGCTTCCTGGGTTAAAGATCAGATAAATAAGGAGATAAACCAATGTGGTATTTTACATGGATATTAGGCGTGCTACTCGCCTGTTCCTTTGGCATCATGGCTGCTGTATGGTATGAGTATCATCAGGATGAAACGGTAGAATAAAGATTCCAACCAAGGAGATAAACATGGCAAAAGGAATGAAAGATTTTGTAGCCGAAGCCAAGACTCGCGTGACTGAGGTATGCAAGGAAGATGTGGCCGCGTTATCCGATGGTTCGGCCTTACTGCTAGACGTGCGCGAACCGGGTGAGTTTCAAGTGGGTTGTTTGCCAGGCGCAATCAATGTGCCGCGTGGCATGCTGGAGGTGAAAGCTGACCCGTCCATGCCGCCGCATGATATCAGACTGACGGATCGTGAACAGCCAATCATCGCCTATTGCGCCAGTGGTGCACGAAGCCTGTTGGCAGCATCAACATTGCTGGAGATGGGTTTTACTAATGTGAAATCCATGGCCGGTGGCTTTAGTGCCTGGCAACAGGGTGGGCACGAAATCGCAGGAGTGTAAACTTCAACTACAGATAAATATAAAAGCAACGCGGATATGATCAAAGGTGAATAATGAAGAGGTAAACGATGTTTGATGCCGTGGGCGAGTTGCCTGTGATGGAACGCGTACACAAGCGCTTTTATGATAACGTGTATGCTCCCCCATGGCAGGGAAAGTTTTTTGAAGGTCATAGTCAGGCTACGATTGAATTGCGCCAAACCTAGTTTATAGCTGAGAAAATGAGCCCGGACAGTATTTACCCAGGCAGAGGTTGCCCTTTGCCCACAGACAAATGTACATTACCAAAGGGTTATTAGCATTACGACGAGTCTTGCTGCGTGAAGCGCAAGAAGAAGAACTGTCCGAACCTTTGATTCGCCATTGGTTGAAAATTAACGGAGCTTTCTGGGGTAAAATAAAAAACAGTTCTCTGGAAACATTCCACAAGGTTGATTTCAAATATAAACAGCCGCTGATTGTTGCAAAACTCCCGCATGGTTGTAGTGCCCGATGTAAAAAACAATAAATTCATAATAGACGCATAGAATGGCAATGATGAACTTATAATCAGACAGCGTGGTTAACCAGACTTTCTCATTAAATACTGCCGACTCCTGATTTGTTCATTTTCCCGGCGCGATCTTCGTCCATGCAATTTGGGCACAAACCCACCCATATTCTATGTTCGGTCTGTATCTGCCATTGATTGAGCAGGGAGGGAGCTTGCTGCTCCATCTGATGCACAGGGAGGTCAATAATCACGCCACAACAGCTACAGCAGGCATGGTTATGCGGCATTGTATTGCTATCGAAGACTGCATTGCCATTAATCTCAAAGCGGTTAAGCAGACCGGATTTTTCAAACTGACCCAATGTCAGATAAACGGTATTTAGTGAAAGAGCTGGGTGATCCTCTTTCAGTGTTTGGTATACCTTGCGAGCTGTTACATGGGCCGGTTTGGAGAGTACCAGTTCCGCCACAGTTAATCGCTGAGGCGTGAGCCGAAAACCATGGCCTCGTAATAAAGATGGAATATCAATAGCTGTTGACATGAGCGCATACTTGCATATTTTTCTTATATAGTAAATATTACTAATAGTTGTTGACATGAGCGCATACTTGAATATTGTTCGTATATAGTAAATATTACTAAGAGGAGTGTCTTATGAAATTAGTTTCAAGTGGAATAGGCATATTATTAATGCTGATCTCAGGGGTAGCACAAGCAGCTGAACGGCCAGCCAATATTCCTGAAGGTATGGGCGTACTACCGACCGTTGTTCCGATTCCGGCTGATAACCCGATGAGCGCGGCTAAAACAGAACTGGGTAAACAGCTGTATTTTGATCCTGTCCTGTCCAAGAGCGGACATATTTCGTGCAACTCTTGCCATAACTTGGGCACATGGGGAGTGGATAATCAGGTACGTTCCATCGGTCATAAATGGCAGCGCGGCGGTCGAAATGCACCAACATCATTTAATTCCGGATTCTGGTCGGCGCAGTTCTGGGATGGTCGTGCGCCACAATTGGAAGATCAGGCCAAGGGTCCGCCGATGAACCCTGTTGAAATGGCGGATGATTCCGAAGAGCAACTGGTCTCCCGCTTGCAGGAAGCAGGATATGCACCGTTGTTCGACAAGGTATTCGGCAAAAATAGTCTTTCATTCGATAATATGGCCAAAGCTATTGGCGCATTTGAACGGACATTACTGACGCCAGATGCACCATTCGACCTGTATGTGCAGGGCAAGGGCGAAATCAGTAAAGCAGCCAAACGCGGCATGCAGAAAGTGGCCGAAATCGGCTGCACGGGTTGCCATTCCGGTCCGTTGTTCACCAATAATAGCTATCAGCAGTTTATGTATGGCACAGATGATGGACGTAAATCAGTCACCGGCAAGGTAGATGATGATCATTTCTTCCGTGTCCAGTCATGGCGTAATGTGGCGATGACAGCACCGTATTTCCATGACGGCTCTGTAAAAACCCTTTCAGAAGCGGTACGAATTATGGCAAAAGTGCAACTGGATACGAAGCTCTCCAATGCGGATGTTGCCGATATTGTCGCCTTCCTGAAAACGCTCACGGGCAAAGCACCTCAGGTGACATACCCAGTATTTCCGCGTCCGGCTGGTCATGCCCTAAACTGGAAAAATTAGAAGGCTGACGGACGAGGGCATTGCCTCCAGTTGAGCTGGTTAGGTAGAAACAGGCTACTCAGAGCAATTGCCCTATGAAGCCATCAATCCAGTCGAAAATAAGCTGCAGTATCGGGGATACAATACTTAACATTGAATGATGTATTGTATCCTCGGATACTAATTATTGATTCACAACTCTCGCTTTCAACCAAGCAATAATATCATTGCGGTCGTGCTCTGACATCGCGGGAAGCAGCATACGCGTATTGGCTTTGATTTGTCTTGGGTTGATAAGCCAAGCTTGAAGTGCATCATCATCCCAAACATCAAAAGGCACACCACTAATACTCGGTTTCTTTCCATAAATACCCAATAATCCAGGCCCAACTTTCATATAATTTGAGTTTAAGTGATGACATGGACCACAACGAACACTTGCTACAATTCCACCGCGTTTTATATCACCTTCTGTCGCCATGACCGTGCTAACAAATAAGAAGTTACTCAGCAGTAGTATTCGCAGGAAACAACTCAAAGGTTAACGCTCCTTCTTGACCATGATAGCTCAAACGAACATAAAGCTTCTCATGCTTCATATCATTGACCAACAATGATCTTCGATAAATCCCCAAAGCACCATCTGGCATTGCCTGTCTCCAAGATGAACTTGAGGTTCGTATTTTCACCAATAAATCAGGAATATGAACCTGTCCTTTACGCCTCACAAACACCAAAAATTCATTCATGCCTTGACCCATAACCTCTGGTCTCGTTTCAAGGTGAACATCAAACTCACCCCATTTCTGAGGGGGAGGTGTCCAAACTTGTTCCCCAGAACAAGCTGAAAGGAAACACAACATCACTGCAAATAATTTTAATTTCATGGTAGCTATTCCTTTTTTGAAACAGACTTGGCATGGGTCTGTAAATAAGCCAATACTTGTTGTTGCTCGGCAGCACTCATCACCAACAAACCTCGCTGCTCTTTATGCTGCTGCATACGTGCAATCACCGCAGGCCAAGCACCCGCAACATGTGCATCAGGCATAGGTGGACGATGACAAGTCGAACACTGGTGTGAAAATTGTTGAAACCCTAAAGATTGCTGATCAGGGTATGTTGTTACAACGTGCTCAGAACCCGAATCACAGGCTGAACACAACAATAACACAACAATCACCCCACCTATTTTATTTTTTTTCATCACCATGGTCCGATGTTTTATTTTGCTTTCTCAAGCGTTCATACTCTTCCTTATCTTCTGCTTCACCACCATCATCGCCACCAGACATCGTGGTCATAAAGTACACAAAACCACCAAACACCAAAATATATGCGAATGCTCCCACATGTCCCCATGTAAACCAAGGACGTGGATTATCTACACGATCACCCCAAAAAGGTAAGGTCAAACCATATGCAATCAATATAACCACTACAATAATTGCCCAAAACCACTTGGGTACACGATCCTTAGACTCCAGACCTACCCCACTGGCAATAATCTCTTCATCGCTCATACCTTGCTTTGTGATATTCCTCTTTGCTTGTGGCTCTTCACCAGCAAGCGAATCTTCATTTTTTTTATCTTCTGCACTCATATTAGCCTCCTACCTTCGCCGTACCTTCTGCATAGTAATACACTGTAAAATCATCCTTCCAGCCATCATCTGTTTTGGCATGCACTATAAAACGGTGCATTCCTTGCTTCAAATTGGGTGATATATGCATAATCACATCTTTTCTACCGGCCGTTTGCCATGCCACAGCTTTCGAGTCTAAGCTATACTCAGAAGCATTCAGCCCTTTAATTTTCAAATCCATATTGGCTGCACGGTAACGTTTATTAGAAACATTGATGCGATAGTCATTGACAGCCATACCTTGCAATAACTCTGCCTTATCAACGACCAGAACATAAGGTTGATAGTTTGCAATACCCACTGCAAACCACACTGCACCAATCACTGCGCCCACAGTGGCAGCACGGGTGCGTGATAAAAGCGATGTTAAACCATTGCGCCCTGGTTTAGAGGGACCAAAGGCGAAACTTAGCAAGCCTGGTCCCTGCATTTTCTTGCTCTTACTATGCAAAGTATCGCAAGCAGCCACGCAATCACCACAATTAATGCAGCTATCAAACACCACCGTCTGACGCGGATCAATATCTAAAAAGCAACTATCTTCACAATATGTACAGTTCACACAATGGTCCGAACGGCTTTCATCATAAGCAATATGCAGGGTTTCTCTTGTTTTAAATGAATGCTGCCAAATACGGTATACACACATATACTTGCATACCAAGTGTCGCATCGCACTGATATTAATCAGCACAACCAACGTACATACAATATATATCCATAACAGGCTTTTTGCCTCAGCGACAGGTTGCAAAATCATAAATGACCAAATCACATCAGGTGAATAAAAGTACAACAGCGGAATAATAGCAATCACCATTGAAACCAATAAAAATGATAATCCCAATACCAGCTTATTCAGCCATTTATCTTTGCGCACCGCGACCTTCATCTTTTTGCCCGTAATATCCATCATCAACGCACGCCGACCTAGCAGCTTGGAGGTCATCATGTTTGCCCATTCGGACAATGTGTTTTGCGGACAAACCCAACCACAAAAAACAGAACCAGCCCACGAATACGTAAAAACAAGCAGCGTCGCCACCATGATCCAAAAACCCATAATAATCGACATATCAGCAAACCAAACCTGATAGTCCAACATATGAATAGCCCCTGCCGAGACATCAATACGAAATAGTCCAGACACAGGAATAACAATCAAAATAAATATAATGAAATATTGCGAAAATCGTCGCCAATGGCGCACCGACTGCGCACCGGGTACATGTTCTTGTTGAATAGGAATTTGATTAAGCTTCTGTTGAGCACTCATTTCGACACCCTAGCATACGGACTAAGTTGATACAGTTTATCTTTCAATGCTTGGAATATTTTATCATCGTGCTGTTGTTTGGCTAAGTCCATCATGGATTTTAATGCGCCTTCATGATCAGGACGAATCGCCAAAATCTTTTGCAGAGCTTGCTTTTGACTCATGCCAGATGGCAACCCTTGCGACAAACTGGCAAACATCGCATCTGCCAAAGAAAAACCTGCCCAACGATTATACTTGTTTGTCTGATATGCTAAAGCCTGCAAACGCCCCGACTCTGGTTTGCCTTGTAAAGCAAATAACTGTGCCCGTTGCACAAAAGATGTCGCTGCCCATGCACGTTTAAAAAATTCCATATCGTCCGCATCCACAGACCAAGCCTTTACACCATCATTAAAAGAAATCCGATGACGCATCAACCAATACAACACATCGGGCAACACAGCATTAGCATAACGCATATGTGGCAAATCATATTCAATCACAGGAGCCCATTCGCCCTGCACTTTTCCATTTTTAGCATCATACAGCACATCCGAAACATTGCCCCAATAGCGCCCCAGCCATGTCCATGCGCCTTCACCACCCCATACATCTTTTGCTGGCGCGGCAGTTCTTAAGAAATTCGCTGTATGATGTTGTGTAGATTGAAAACCAACCAAACCCAAACGATAACCATCGACAAACAATGCATTATTGGGAAAGACCTGTGCAAAGCTTCGCAAAACTACCTGTAAGGATGGCACATCAAACTGATTAAACGCTAACCACTGCACAAATAAACCATCATCATTCAAACGAGATTTTGCACGCCCGAATTGCTCTATAGACAACAATGCTCCACGCCCAATTTGATCAGGGTGGAATAAGTCACCGATAATGACATCATAATGCTGCTGTGTACGCATTAAAAAGCGGCGTGCATCATCATGATACACATCTATTTTAGTTAAAACATCTCCATTTACCTTAGAAAAATATGTTTGTGCTGCTGTAATCGCACCCTTCGATAATTCCACCGCTTGCAAATGTGCATGAGACCATGCCAATGCACCCGATGCTGTAATACCTGTTCCTAAACCAAGAAAAAGAACTTCCTTCGCCGAACCATGAAGAAATAATGGCAAACGAGCCTGATTTTTTTGAACCTCCACCGAGGTTGGATCACTGGATGCATCCATGCGCTGTAAATCAGCCAGTAATACACGCTGACCATCAACTTTTTCCAGCACATGCGTAATCGAAACCGCATCTTCACGATGATACAAATCCGTAGCTTTAGGTAATTCATATGCCAGCAAACGTGCAGCACTGGGCAGTTGCTGTATGGGTAATGCCAAGATGATAAAGACCAGCAGCGATACACTGATATAGAGTACGCGCTTTTCCGCTGCCAACCAATAATAAGCACACAACATCATCAATGCTGCTGCCAGCAACCATGTTGCCGCTGTTCCTAGCCACGGAATCAACACAAATCCAGCCAACAAAGCACCGATACATGCTCCGATACTATTGGCGGCATATAAACTCGCACCATCATAATCATTGGCAATCAAGGGTAACCATGCGCCCATCGCTAGGGTCGCTGGCAACGTACATACAGCTATCAATAAACCTTGAAACAATAATGATGCAACAAGGCTATGGAATGACACATCATGTCCCAAATCATTGATATAAGGAAACGCATACAAACCCAATATTGCCATCAACGCAGTACATGCAGGCAGCCATGTTAAGGCTTTCGTGCGCGGTAAATGTTTGGCAAGCAAGCTTCCCAAGCCAATACCCACCAAAAACACACTCAGAATCACTGCAAGCACATATTCTGTACGCAATAAAATCATGCCATAGGCACGTGTCCAGGCAATTTCCAGCATCAATGCACCAGCGCCCATGCCTGCATATGCGAATAAACATGACAACTTTGGTAATATGGCATGTTCGCGCATGTCCGCGCTCTCACCTTTCTGTACACGTAGCGAAAGCCAGAACAACGTGATACCTATCAACACGCCCAACATTGCTACACACTGCAACGCCAATACCCAACCCAACCATGGTAACAATAATAAGGGTAGTAATGCACCCAATGCACCACCCAACGTGTTCACACCGTAAAGTTTACCCAAAGAAAGCTGCCATACGTTACCCACGCGCAACATCCAAGGAAAAGCAAATCCCAACGCCATAGCTGGCACACTCAAGACCAATAATGCCGAGATAACTTGCCAAAACTGCCACGTTTGCACACTGTCCGCCGACAACCATAAACCCTGCAGTACTTGCATCATCATCGGCAGCGATAAGGCATACAAGGCAACAGATATTTCAATCGCTGCCAATACACGCAACATGTTTTTAAATGAACTTTGCCAACGGTAGCCTAAGAAGCTCCCTAATCCCAAACCCAACATAAAGGCTGCAACCGTAACCACCACACCCAAAATACTAATACCAAACAACAAGGACAACATACGTGTCCATAATACTTCATAGGCAAGTGCTGTTACACCCGATAGGGCATACAGCAATAATAAAACACTTGGTTTATAAAAAAGTTTCATACAGAAGCATTGCGCATATTTATGTCATACCCCAGCAATAACATGTAAAGTCATTTAACAGGGTCGGAATTGTAACAACATAAGAAATATTTGTTAGCCATTAAAGTTTCAATTTCTACTACCGATAGATACTCTGATGGATACTACCTTCATCAGGAGTAATTATGAACGTTGATGCAAACCTTAAATCAATCCATAACATTGCAATCACTCAACAAGTCTCTGCAAATAATGTTGCCAACGCTCAAAGCAATGACTTTCAAGCAAGCCGTGTCGTTCAAGGTGTAGATAAAATAACGATTAGTCCAGCAGCTCGCCTTGCCGCTCAAAACAGTGCTGGTGAGACCATGTCTACAACAGATGTTGCTCAAGATGTCGTGCAAATGACCGTGAACGAGTCATCTTTATCTGCTAATGTTAAAGCTATTCAAACACAAGACCAAATGGATCAAACCCTCTTTTCAATAAAAAAATAAGAGGCTAACCCCATAAAAAAGGCACCTCCAATAAGATGCCTATCTTATTTTATCACCAAACAGTCCGTCATATCATTCATATGCTGAGGGAAAAAGTGCCCTGCTCCATCAATAGCATGAAAATCAACATGTTTTGGCATACTTTTTATCCATGATTGCACTTGTTCAAAAGGCACAATTTCATCCGCCGTACCTGAAATAACTGTGAGTGGTCGCGTCTCTCCCTGCATGAAATCAAACGACCATAAATTCACCGCTGGAGCAATCGCAAACATGCGTTCCACACGCGCATCTTGCTTGGCTGCTCTTAGCCCTGCATAGGTTCCAAATGAAAAGCCTGCCAACCATAACGGTGAATCAGGATGCTTCACGCGCAAATAATCCAATGCCGTTATCACATCCTCGGATTCTCCATTACCTTCATCCCACACACCTTCAGACTGCTCAACCCCACGAAAATTGAAACGCAGCACTGAAAACCCCTGATCTTCAAAGGCACGCGCAATCCAATAAACCACTTTATTACGCATCGTACCACCATACAAAGGGTGCGGATGGCATACCACAATCGCAGGTTTTCCTGCTTCACCTGATTGATAAAGCGCCTGCAATTTTCCCGCTGCACCTTGCAAAAACAACTTCTCATGATGATGACTAGGCATTGCAATCAACCTTCATTGAAACAAAGTCTCATAAGAAGCTGGCGAAAAGCCTACTTCCACATGTTTCCCATCGTCTTTATCACACACCAAAACAGGACGCTTAATCATACTTGCATGCTCAACCAACAAAGCCTGTGCTTTGGCTTCATTCAGCTCATTTTTATCAGCATCAGGTAATTTTCGCCAAGTAGTACCTCGTTTATTAAGCAATACTTCCCAACCAACTTGCCCACACCACGCTTGCAAACATGCTGCGTCCACACCCTCTTTTTTGTAATCGTGAAACACATAATCAATATCATGTTCAGCCAGCCATTTTCTAGCCTTTTTGATGGTATCGCAATTCGGAATGCCGTACATATACACTGTCATATTTCACGTCCTTTTATATCGTACTGCCCAAATATTTGTTCACCGCTATGATCCAAATATAGGGCGTTCAGTTCAACCTTGCTTGCAGGCATATCCCCCTGCAATATCGTATGAAATTCATGATGTCCCAACAAAGAAAGGTGTGTGGTTAAAAACAAACGATTTAATACACCTGCCGCCAATAGTGTATGATGTATCGCAGGACCAGCAATCATATATGCACTGCGATAGCCATGCTCAATCAAAAAATCCTTCAATGCCTTACCTTGCACTTGCCCAGTGCCTGCCTGCACAACTGTTATTCCACTATCTTCAAGTAAGTTTCGGCGCGTAGCATCTGCGCCTTGCACAGTAAGCACCCAAACCCGTCGATTCGTCAATGATTGCACAGCGTACAGAGGTATATCCAAGCTTGCCGACACTATCACCACATCCGTTTGAGACTTTAACCCCTGTTCCTCTCGCCACACTGCCAAATCTGCATAATCAGGCTCTTGCCCCACAGGCAATAAATCCTGCGCACAACCTTTATCCAATTGCCTGAAATAACGTGCCGAGGTAATCATCACATCCGCTTGTGCCGCCAACTCCTGATACAAACGCCAGTCACGTTTATTAGCAATACTGTCTGGAACAGAGAACTCACCAGTTTGCTCATGACGAAGTGCTATACGACCATCCAATGAAGCAATGTAATTGCTATAAATCAATACATCACCAGTCATCGCCTGACGATGCAAATTCAAACCCAAATAAAGCTGGTGTAAGGGAATATCTTTTTTTGATTCAGGGAACAGACATTGAACGCTCATTCGCACACGCTAAATAGCAATAAAACATCAAGCAACCACCGAACTTTTATCGGGCAGTAATGAAAAAAGTTATGCCTAAAGTTATATTTGCTATACTTTGCCCATATTCTCTTGTGCCACGGCAAATATATGTACAAAGAATGATAAAGGATTCTTAAATGAAACACCTCGAAGCATTTTTAAAAAATGAGTCCACCAGTGGTATATTATTAATTTGTGCTGCCATATTGGCATTGATATTAAGTAACAGTGCCTTTTCTGGAACCTATGAATCTTTTTTACACCTGCCCGTAGGCATACATGTGGGCTCATTACATCTTGATAAATCACTTTACCATTGGATCAATGATGGTTTGATGGCGATTTTCTTTTTACTGATAGGATTAGAAGTAAAACGTGAAGTTATAGAGGGTGACTTATCCTCTATAAAAAAAGCTTCCCTACCCGTGATTGCAGCCATAGGCGGCATTATTGTACCAGCCATGATTTACCTTTATTTCAATCAGAACAATACACTTGCAAGCAGTGGCTGGGCTATTCCAACTGCCACAGATATTGCCTTTGCATTGGGCATTCTATCTTTGCTCGGTAAACGTGTCCCCGTGTCACTCAAAATATTTCTCATGGCATTAGCGATTATTGATGATTTGGGTGCCATTGTTATTATTGCCCTACTCTACACATCCAACTTATCCATGTTATCGCTTGTCACTGCCGCAAGTGCTATTGTTGTTTTAATAGCACTCAATCTGTTTGGTGTATCAAAAAAAGCCGCCTATTTTATTGTTGGCATCATACTATGGGTTAGCGTACTTAAATCAGGCATTCATGCCACATTAGCAGGTGTTATTTTAGCATTTACCATTCCATTAAATGCCAAAGATAAACACAAACAATCTATTTCACCTGTAAAAGAGATTGAACATGGTCTCCACTTTTGGGTCGCATTTTTCATTCTTCCCTTATTCGCCTTTGTAAATGCTGGTATTAACATTACCCATATATCACTTGCTCAAATGTCAGGCTCCGTACCCATTGGCATTATGTTGGGCTTATTTGTGGGCAAACAACTTGGCGTATTTGGATTTAGCTGGCTAGCCATTAAACTTAAATTAGCAGAGCTTCCTAAAGACTGTTCTTGGTCACAATTCTATGGTGTATCCGTATTAACGGGTATTGGATTTACCATGAGTCTATTTATCACATCATTGGCGTTTACTGATGGCACTGCCTTTCATTATACAGATAAACTTGCCATTCTTATAGGCTCATGCGCCTCAGGCTTTGTTGGTTATTTTATATTGAAAAAGTTTTCTAACCGAACTCATTCATCTGATTAAGCAGCATTTATAGTTTGTTCAAGTTAGTATCGCGGCATGAATAATAATAGCATTCTCAAAAAAATAATCATTGGGCAAAACCTTAAACATTTTGAAAGCAAAGAAATCTTTGAAATGGGTGGTCTCAAACTTAGCAGCAGTCAAATCAAAGCCTTTATGGCGGGCTCACAAAATAAAAATTTTGAAAAGCTATCCGATGAACAGTTGGAAGCATTTTTGAATGGGCTCATTATCTTTTCCCGTGGTGATCGTGAAAACCCTGAGATAGTTCCACGTGCCATTGAAGCTTATATTCTTGGGCTTATGCAAGCCGGTCACAGCGACACGTTAGATGAAATATCCAGTCTTATTGAAGATGCCAAGGATGGTATTGTACAAGGCTGTGAAAATAACGATGCATAACTGTGCATAACAAATAAGGTAATTATTCAGATTGCCGCTGATTTACCTAAGATTAAGGCGAAAAAGCGCAGCATACTTCCTGTACGTGAGCATTTTTCAACGCAGAACTTGAGTAAATCAGTGGTGAGCTGGATAGTTACCAAATAAATTGGTCTCATTCCTGCTTGTCAACATACATGGAATATATTCAGTGCTCTCATTGCAATAAAAAATATGGTGTAAACGATAAAATTCGTACCGCTGCAGGTCGTACAATTCAATGCAAAAACTGCGGCAAATCATTTGAAATTGAAATTTTTGAAACGCCTTCACCAAGCATGCCACAAACCAGTCAACCAGAACATGCTAAAGAGAGCAAACCTGAAGAGAAAGAATCTAAAGAAGTTATAAAAGAAGAAACTAATAACCCTCCCATCACAAAAAAGAAAAAAGAAAAAGTAAACCCTGAACCAGAGCCTATAGAGAAGAAAAAATTCGCCCCTTCCATGATTCTTGGTGTCGCTATTATCGCTTTATCCATTTACGTTTTTTATCAAGATAGACATATTGACATCGGTAAACCTTTCGTAGCAACTGAGACTCCTAGACCTAAGCCAAACAACCATTCCTCAGCACAATCAGGAGAGCAAGAGCAGCCATCTATCATAAAGAGCAAAACAATCGTGCACAAAAAGCTCTCAAAAGCATGCAAAGATATTGCCGCCCAACAGTGGGTGATGAATTACACCATGCTGCACGGTATGCCCGAAAGCGATGAATATATTCATATGCTTGATGAAAGCACACAAAACACAGCAGAAATTCGTAAAAAATGTGGTGGAGCAAGTATTGTGCAAGAAGTGTTAGCGACTGCCAAAGAAGGCTCGCCTCCTGAATGGCTAAAAGAGCAAGTGAGTAAGCTTATAACATTGGGTAAAGAAACACCGCATTTTTAGCCCAACATGATGTATCCATACTGGGAATAAAGTTTGCTTATAGAACGACAATTACGATGGCCGGGAAGCGTCAATGAACTTGGCAGGTGGACTAATAATATGAGTGTATGCTTCTGGTCGGAAGCAGACCTTAGAATAAGATCTGTTACCGATCATCCTCATTGTCGCTATGCAACCAAGTTATTTAACGCCGTATATTTGCTATTTGATTTCAATAAGCTGTGCCATACACTGCCAAGATGACACAAGCATTACGCACAGATGTGCTAATCATTGGGGCTGGTTTAGCTGGCAGTTTACTGGCTTGGCGACTGATGCAAGCTGGAAAGAGTGTGCATATACTCCACAACCCCAAACTCACATCCGCCTCACGCGTAGCCGCTGGTCTTATCAATCCCGTCACAGGACAACGCTTGGTCTTACAAGAAAATATCGAAAATCTATTGCCCGCAGCACACACACTTTATCAACAGTTGGCTGAGCAGTTTCATACACAATTCTTTTTTAAGAAAGATATGCTTCGCAGCTTGCAACATGATAAAGCCAAGCTTGCATGGAAAAAGCGTCAGCTTGATTCACCATATCAACATTATCTCTGGGAAATACCAAGCAAGCCAGATGTTATCAAGCAATCGCAAACGGGATACCTAGACACGAACGCCCTGCTTAATGCGCTGCATGGTTATTTCCAGCAACATGATTGCCTTACTGAGGGCGATGCACAGCAACATGATATGCATATTCGCCAAGAGGACATTCAATGGCAGCATATCACCGCATCAACAGTGGTATTTTGTCAGGGTTGGCGAGAGATAAATGGTAAATTATTCTCGTTTTTACCATTTCAGCCTGCAAAAGGTGAAATCTTACATTTATCCACACCAAATAAGCTTCCAGAACATATTATTAACCAAGGTAAATGGTTATTACCCTTAAACGATGGTAACTTCAAAATCGGTGCCACCTACCAAAGCAATACAAGTAATGAACAAACAACTGAAGAAGCTAAAAAAGAACTTTTAACAGCATTAAAAAGCATGCCTATCGAACAACAAAATATTACGCTTACCCACCATCAAGCAGGCATCCGCCCCAATACTTTGGACAAACAACCTTTTCTAGGCATGCATCCCAAATATAAAAATATCGCTATATTTAATGGCTTTGGTTCTAAAGGTTCGTTGCTTGTTCCATGGTATAGTCAGTCCATGTGTGAGCACCTTATCCACGCAACCGCTTTACCATCTCATGCAGATATTAAGAGGTTTACATGCGTTTAACCGAGCAGGTTCATCAATATATTGAAAAGTTTTTACAATCGGGTGACATCGCTATTGATGCCACCACAGGCAATGGTCATGACACTTTATTCTTGGCGCAATGCGTTGGGGGTATGGGTAAGGTATTCGCCTTTGATGTACAGCAACAAGCTCTAACATCAGCACAATCACACCTACAAAAACATCATATCCAAACACCTGTCACATGGATCAATACAGGGCATGAACTCATGCTCGAATCTATCCCTTTGGCGCTCCATGGTAAGGTGAAAGCCATCACATTTAATCTTGGCTATTTGCCAAACGCTGATAAACGCATCACAACTTGCCCTGCCACCACCTTAACGGCACTCAATGCATCCATATCACTGCTCAAGTATGGAGGTATTCTCTCTATTCTTGCTTATACAGGGCATGATGGAGGACGCGAGGAAGCAGAGGCCGTGAAAGTATGGGCGAATACTTTGAATGATGGCTTTGATATAAACATCACCATTCCACAAAATACCAAATTCTCGCCACCAGAATGGATATGCATTAGAAAAAAACGGAGTTAATATGAAGGCCGTGTATGCACCTCTTTTAAATTATTTTTAAATCTTTAATCCAATAAGAAATGCATCTTCTGTTCGCCGCCCATAATGATAATAACACATCACTTCACACACTTGATCCATCAATCTCGCAGATTAGGTCTGAAACGATGCCTCTGCCTTGACCCTGGATGGATATATCGACATTGTCGTTTTCATATATTGATATACAATAGAGCGGAAGTAATACACACCTATAGGAGTTAATAATGAGGAATTTTGATTACTCCTATTCAGTTAATTAGCCTCAAAAGGAACCATATGAAAGAAATGCCTACATTTGATTCATTGATGAATCCTCTACTAAAAGCACTTAGCCAGCTAGGTGGCTCCGGTTCTATTGATGAAATCTACGAAAAAGTTTCTGAGCTGGAAGAAATTGACGAGGAAATACTATCTGTTCCCCACAACCCAGAGAAAAGTAATCAAACTGAAGTTGCATATCGTTTAGCCTGGGCAAGAACGTACCTCAGAAAATATGGATTTCTTGAAAACTCAAGCAGAGGAATTTGGACGCTTACACAAAAGGCAAAAGATGAAACAGGCGTTACACCATCAAAAGTTCTAAAATATGTTCGTGATCTTGATAAAAAAGAACCAAACCAAAAAAAGAAAAAAGAAAATAACAGTATCGAATTAACTGACAATGAGGCACCAGAGGAAGCAAAAGTATGGAGAGAGGAATTACATCATCTTCTTACTCAAGAAGTAAGTCCAGATGCCTTTGAGCGCCTCACCCAAAGACTTTTAAGAGAATCCGGTTTTGTACAAGTTGAAGTTACTGGTAAAACTGGTGATGGCGGAATTGACGGCAAAGGTATTGCTAGAATCAATGGGCTTATGAGCTTTCACGTCATTTTTCAATGCAAAAAATATCAAGGTTCTGTTTCCGCCGGTGCAATCAGGGATTTTCGTGGAGCAATGGTTGGTAGAGCAGATAAGGGTTTATTTATAACTACTGGCACATTTACCCCTGCTGCAATAAAAGAAGCTACAAGGGATGGTGCGCCACCTGTGGATTTGGTTGATGGAGAAAGTTTAGCCGAGAAGCTAAAAGAACTAAATCTTGGTGTAAAAACTGAAATGGTTGAGAGAGTTAGCCTTGATAAGCAATGGTTTCTCAACCTATAAATGGCATAACAATCAGATGCACTCGGACAGCAAAAGCCCATTATAACCACGCCAGCCATCACTATAAATATATGTAGGGCATCTGGAATCATCTTAATAGGTACGCCAAGATAAAATGCTATGCAAACTAAAATAGCCAATGCATTTATTTGTTATCTACTTAGGCTACCGCCGTGAATTCAATCATTTTAACCACACTAAATGCCCGCTATTCCCATACTTCCATTGGGCTTCGCTATCTTTTTGCTAATTTAAAAGAGCTTCAAGATGAAGCATCCATTATTGAATTTACCATCAATGATAATATTCAGGATATTGCCGAACAGCTCTTGGCAAAGAAGCCGCATATCATTGGCATCGGTGTGTATATTTGGAATGTCATGCAAGTATCCGAACTGGTTCATACCATAAAAAAAGTCTCCCCAAAGACCATCATCATACTTGGTGGAGCTGAAGTCAGCTATGACCCCATGCGTGTCAACATGGATATGGCTGATTACATCATTCGCGGTGAAGGTGAGTTGGCATTTCACACTCTTTGTAAGTCTATTTCAAATGGAGAGTACCCATCCGAGCGTATGATTGATGCAGGCACGGTTAGCCTTGATGATATTGAGCTCCCCTATCGTTATTACAACGATGAAGATGTTCAAAATCGTTATATTTACGTCGAAGCATCACGTGGATGCCCCTTTTCATGCGAATTTTGCCTATCTTCGATGGACAACCGTGTGCGAAATCTATTCGTTGATCGTTTATTGGAAGAATTTGAAATCTTATGGCAACGTGGTGTACGCAACTTCAAGTTTATCGACCGAACATTTAACCTAAACCCTAAAATATCCAACCAAATATTGGACTTTTTCCTGTGCAAAGATGAGGATTATTTCGCTCATTTTGAAGTGATTCCCGATCATTTTCCTGCCAGTATTCAAGAGCGCATCAAACAATTTAAGCCTGCATCATTGCAATTGGAAATAGGTATTCAAACACTAAACAACGAAGTCGCCACACGTATTCATCGCAAGTTAAATGTCGAAAAAATAAAAGAAAACATTACCTTTTTAGAGCATGAAACCCATGCGCATATGCACTTGGATTTGATTGTAGGCTTGCCGGGTGAGAACCTCGAAAGCTTCGGTGAAGGTCTCAATCAGCTTTGCAGTCTAACCGATGCAGAAATCCAAATTGGGATTCTAAAAAATCTCTCTGGTACTAGCTTGTCAAGGCACAATGAGAGCTATGGCATGGTCTACAGCGATATACCACCTTACGACATCATCAAGACCGCTGATTTAAGCTTTGAAGACATACAAAAAATGAAAAGATTCGCGCGTTTTTGGAATTTATACAAAAATAGCGGGAATTTTAAACTTAGCATCGCACTTTTATGGTCTGAAGGTACTATTTTTGAAAACTTCTTTGCATTTTCTTTATGGATTTACGAACAGACAAATTCAACGTGGCAAATCTCACTGGATAGGCTCGCCAAGCTGTTGTTCACCTATCTCGCCGAGGTAGATTTATTACAGAGACAACATATTGCAGATTGCTTAACACAAGACCTTATGAAAATTGAAGGTCGGGTATTACCATCCTTTTTACGCCCCTATGCACCAAGCATACCCAAAACACCGAAGAACAAAGTTTCAGGTCATAACAAGCGTCAACTTCGCCATCTTTAACACTGAAAAAAGAGTTGCTTTTTTTGTCTGAATCATGTATAAACTCACTATGCCTTAGGCAATGAAAGCGAAGGCATCTCTGAACATAAGGAGGTACTCATGCTCGGAAGACATCAGAAGACCAGTGGTGAAGAAACCACCCTTATTAAAGTACAATGGCGCAACCTGCGTACGTGGCATCTCCATGAAAAGAAACGCCTAAAAAGAGCCATGAACAAACGCTTTAGACAAGAAGGTAAGAAAAACGCGTTATTGAATGAAATTTCGAGCCTGTACATAGTTTTGTGTATCTGCCGCATTCATAATCTATACGAAGTCGGTCAGC
>CAJXLC010000007.1 GCA_913055645.1 uncultured Pseudomonadota bacterium
TGCTGTTGCAAAAGGCGCTCGACTGCCAGGGCAAGGTCGAAACTTCTTTGTTCGAGTTGGCGGAACGTTTTAACCCTTTAGGCCGGGCGAATGTCTTCGTTTAATATGATGAATCCAGGCTGTGGTGATCAAATGCAATCATGGTATTTTGCTGGTGGATTGTTTCTTTCCATCTGTATGCATACCATATTATTGCTGCAACTTAGTCAGATGAACTTAGCTGATGCGGAGATTCCGCATCAGCTAACGGTTGTTGAAGTTGAACTGCTACATACAACAACTAAAAAAGTTCCGAAGGAGATAAACCCAGAGCCACTAGAGCCTGAAACGCATGTTCAGAAAGCCTCTTCTATTGAGCCAGAAGAGCCCAAGCCAGTCAAAAAGGAAGTGCCAAAACCCGAACTACAGAAAAAGCCTGTAAAGAAAACAACCAGGAAAACGATCCAGAAAAAAATAAAGCATCAAATAAAACCTCATGCTGTTAAAAAAGCATCCCATGCTCCTGAATTAAGCAGCAGCAGTATAGCCACACAGACCACCATCAAAGCACAGCCACGATCGCACAATCAAGCGCAATTGAAACAGATCAAGCAGCAGTATTTATCTCGTATCTTGTCTATGATTCAATCACATAAGCACTATCCCTATTCGGCGCGCCGTCGTCATATTGAGGGTGATATTCAAGTATCCTTTCTCGTGGATACACAAGGGCATATAAGTGATCTGCATATTACCGGAGGTTCATCCGTACTGCGTTCATCCACCCGATTGGCTATTGAGGATTCATTGCCTTTTCCCATGCCATCAAGACTATTGTTACAGCCGATGCATTCACGGTTTATCATGCAATATCGACTAAAATGATGCTCTTGCATACAATGAGGGGAGTAGTGAAGAACTTTGATTTGGGCAGTTGTAGCGGTAAGGTTGGGTCGGAAATCATCGTAATAATGGGTGAGAGAGTTGCACACTCGCGCCATAGATGAGGACAATCGTCGTACGATATCAGATTAGGGAGAATGCATGCGTATAGGTCAGAAAAACATTCATGATGTTTGCGAAGAATCCCGAATATGGGAGAGCAAACTTCAACTGGATCATGCCAATATACTGGAGCTTGGCTGTGGTACGGCGGATTTAACCCGAAAAATTGCCATGGCAGGTACAGGTCGATGTATTACAGCGCTGGAGGTGGATGAAATCCAGCATGCCAAAAATATGCAAGTGGATGATCTACCCAATGTTCGCTTTGTGGCCGGTGGCGCCGAGGATATTCCGGCGGCAGATCACAGCTATGATATCGTGTTCATGTTTAAATCCTTACACCATGTGCCGATAGATTGCATGGACAAGGCGCTGGATGAAATACGGCGTGTATTGAAACCGGGTGGTCGTGCTTATATTTCCGAGCCCATTTTTGCTGGTGATTTTAATGATATTCTAAGGTTGTTTCACGATGAAGAACAAGTCAGAAAAGCTGCCTTTGCAGCCGTAAAAAAAGCGGTGGATAACGGACAGTTTAGTCTGCTCGAAGAGGTGTTTTTTCTTACTCCCATGCATTTCGCAAATTTTTCAGAATTTGAACAGAAAGTCATCGGTGTAACGCATAGTCAGCATCATCTGTCCGATGAAATATATCAGCAGGTTAAGCAAGCATTCTCCACCAAAATGACCGATGATGGTGCGTCTTTTCAGATGCCAATGCGAGTGGATGTGCTGGAGGCTTTGTAATGCCGGATATGTCATTTATGTTGTTGCTGATCGGGCTGATCGCCATCGTGAATCCACTCGGCGCACTGCCTATTTTTCTTTCCATGTCGGATAAAAATGATCCTGAAACAGATATGCGCACCATCAATCGAGCGACTGTTGCCGTCGCGTTGATTCTGCTGATTGCTGCGGTGACAGGTAAGTCATTACTGCATTTCTTTGGTATCACTATTGATGCTTTTAGAGTTGGGGGTGGTTTGCTGATTCTATTGATGGGTATCTCCATGTTGCATGGCAAGCAGAGCCATGTGCAACACTGTCCGAATGAAGCCGATGCAGTTGAAGCAAAAGAGGATATTTCGGTAGTACCACTAGCTATTCCACTGATGGCTGGACCAGGCTCTATAAGCTTGGTTATTCTTGATGCTAACAAGATCCATTCATGGCAGGGCGATATGCTATTGGCTTTGGCAATTACTATTGTTGCTTTCATAGCTTGGCTAGTGTTATGGATTGCTGAAAAAATGCAGGACAAACTTGGCGTGATTGGATTGAATATTGCGACTCGGATTATGGGCTTAATTCTTGCGGCTATCGGTGTACAGTTTATTACTGATGGAGCCAAAGAACTATTGCCTGGTCTCGCCTAATGATCAATTTGTGCACACCATAGGTTCAACTTGCAGTGATTCTCATTGTTTGAATGAGCCTAAAATAAAAGTAGTGGCTATCCTAAACAACCCCTCATCGTTATGGTGAGGCAGTATAAAAAAGAAAATAGGCAAGGTGACTAAACGTTGAGCGGCATAAATGTATTTATTGCTAGTGCAGAAAAAGAAATCTATCGCGGCAAAGCCAATATGCTTATTGCCTCTACGAGCAATGGTGAAATTGCAGTTCTACCAGGGCATGCTCCACTACTTGCTATCTTAAGACCTGGCGAAATTCGTATTCTTTGTGAAAGTGAAAATCATACTTCAAACTGTGCGCCTATGGATATCATCGTTCATGGCGGCTTTCTTGAAGTTCAACCCGAAAGCGTCACTATTTTAGCTGATGCGGTTGAACGAGCAGAAGATATTAACGCCGCACAAGCAAAAAAAGCACTCGAACAAGCCAAGAAACAAATGCTGTCATCTGATAAAAACATCGCCAGCAAGGCACTTTTAGATTTGGAACTAGCCATTGCCAAATTACAGTTACTGCGCCGAAAGAGCAAACAGTCTCTTCTTAAACCTTAACCACCCTTAAAAGCGAAGCCACTTGTTCAATAGCACATACCTGTTGCTCACCTGTTGCCAAGTTTTTCAATGCAACGACGCCTTGCTGAACCTCATTATCACCCAGAACAGCAACAAATAACGCACCTTCTCGGTCTGCAAATTTAAATTGTTTCTTCGCTGCACCACCACCTGCATGCAACACAGCAATACCAGTGGCACGTAATTGACTGGCTACTTGCAATGAGTAAGGCAATGCGCCATCACCCAAAGCAACAACCACAACATCCACACCTTGCTTATCATCATCCGGCATCAGCATTGCCAAACGCTCCATACCTGCTGCAAAACCAACAGCTGTCGTTGCAGGGCCACCCAATGATTCTACCAAACCATCGTAACGCCCTCCAGCCAATACCGTTCCCTGTGCACCAAGCTGATCAGTCACAAATTCAAAGGCGGTACGATTATAATAATCCAAACCACGTACAATGCGCGGGTTCACTTCATAGCGTACGCCCAACGCATCCAAGCCTGATTTCAAACCTGAAAAGTGCGTTTCGCAATCACCACACACATGAGCCACCATTTCTGGGGCATCGGTAAGCTGAGCTTGGCATGATTCATTTTTGCAATCGAGCACACGCATCGGGTTTTTCTCAATTCTATCATTACAGGTGGCACACAATGATTCAGCACGTGCATGTAAATACGCAACCAAGGTCTCACGGTATGCGGGGCGACATGCCGCACAACCCAGTGAGTTAATCTCCAAACGCACCTTTTCAATACCCAATTCATCCAAGAACCCTTGTGCCATACCCAGCATTTCCGCATCGCCTACAGGGCCATTGACAGCAAACCATTCCACACCAATTTGTTGAAACTGGCGCAAGCGCCCTTTTTGCGGACGCTCCCGACGAAACATTGGTCCCATATAAAACCAACGTTGTGCGCCTGCTCGTGTTAAACCTGCTTGCAAATAAGCGCGAACCGCTCCTGCCGTACCTTCCGGACGCAAGCAAATATTGTCACCGCCTTGATCTTCAAAAGCATACATTTCTTTGGATACAATATCCGTTTCTTCACCCACAGAACGTACAAAAAGCTCTGTCGGCTCTAAAATTGGCAACCGCACTTCCGAAACGGCGTGTGTTGCAAATACTTTGCGCGCCACATCTTCAATCTTGCGCCACTTAGAAACTTCTACTGGCAAACCATCATGAATACCGCGAATACTTTGTAATTTCTTAGCCATCTTATTCTTCTTTCTCAGCACGAATCACAGCAGCGCGCTTTTCTACTTCTTCCACTAAAGAATCAATCATATTAGACGATTTTACACGACCGAATTTTTCACCATCATGGTAAAAAGTATGCGTTGGATAACCACCTGTAATACCCACTTGCACCTCTTGGGCTTCACCAGGTCCATTTACCACACAGCCAATCACCGCGACATCAATGCTTTCCTGAATATGTGCCAAACGTCCTTCCAATTCTTGCACTGTTTCAATGACATTAAACTTTTGCCGCGCACAAGATGGGCAAGCAATCAAATTCACCCCACGATGCCGCAAGCCAAGGCTTTTTAGAATTTCAAAGCCAACTTTAATCTCTTCTTTTGGCTCAGCAGCTAAAGAAACACGAATGGTGTCACCAATACCATCGGCAAGAATCAAACCAAGTCCAACTGATGATTTCACTGTACCACCAAACAAGCTGCCTGATTCTGTGATGCCCAAATGAAATGGGTAATCAACCTTTTCTACCAATTTACGATAGGCAGCAACTGTCATTGGGATATTACTCGCCTTGAGAGAGACTTTGATATCATTAAAATTCATATCTTCAAGAATACGAATATGCCGCATTGCCGAAGCCACCATGGCATCAGCACAAGGTTCGCCATATTGCTCGTTAAATTCTTTTTCGAGTGAACCTGCATTCACCCCTATACGAATCGATACATTCTTTTCTTGTGCTGCCTTCACCACACGCTCAACCCTATCTTGGCTACCAATATTACCAGGATTCAAGCGCAAGCCATGCACACCCGCATCAAGTGCCAACAAAGCCATTTTATAACTAAAATGAATATCAGCAATAATCGGCACATTCGTTTGCGCTAAGATTTCAGGCATCGCCGCTGCTGAATCAGCATCTGGCACAGAAATACGCACAATATCCGCGCCCGCTTCTTCCAACGAATGCACTTGAGCTACCGTCGCATCAATATCGGTGGTTAAGGTGTTGGTCATCGATTGCACAGCTATCGGCGCATCCCCGCCAATAGCCACATCACCGACCATAATTTGCCGCGTTTTGCGGCGTGGCATCACTATCGTATCACGCATGAATCATCCTATTTTGTTAAGCTGTGTGTGCCAAAAAGTCAAACACTGCAAAACTATTTCAAATCACTTCGTAACAAGTGCAAGCGCTCTTGTAGTTGTCTTGCACGACGCAATGCATCTACATATTCAGAATTCGCTGGCTGCATCTCGACGGCCTGGCTCCACATTTTCACAGCCACATCAATATGCTCTCTGCGAAATGCTGCCGAGCCCTGTGCAAACAATGATGATGCAGCCTTCTCTAGACCACTGTTCACACTTTTCAGAAGCTTGTCAGCACCCTTACCTTCATGGCGACGGTACAATAATGCGGCATCTTTGGCCTGTAACCACTTGCCCTGCTTCATCAGCTTCAGCACATCTGACTTACGAGCACTGTATTCTTTTGCAGACATTCCTCCACGCACTTCTTTTGTTGGAGTTTGTTTTGTCGGAGTATTCCTATTCATCGCTCTAACAAGCAAACCTTTAGGCATTGCCTTGCGAACATCCTCCATCAAGCGCTGACCTTTTTCTGATTCTGGCATCAATCGTAAATAGGACTCAATTTCAACATATGCCACGCCAGCCATATCTTTATTTAGATAACGACGCGCTTCTCTATAAGCACGTACCGCACGATCTTCTATATCACTTCCAATCATTTCACGCATACGAGAAAAAGCAGCATCTGAAGGAAGAACACCGCGCGAAGGCTCGTAAGAGCGCAACCAATGTATCCACGCGTTATCTTCCATGCGTCGTTGTTTCAATAGTGCGTCCATACGCTCTTGACGCATCTTCAAATCCATATTTCTAATATAGGCGAGAAAAATGTCAGGTTTTGCTGAAAACTCTGCTGCTTCTCGATAAAAAACCAGCGCTTTTGACCATTTGTGATCTTTTTCAGCTTTTTTACCCTTGATTTTATAGTGCCTAAGCAGGCGAATGCGCGCTGGGTCAATTTTATTCTTCAAAAGTGCTTGTGCCTGCTTGTAATCATCGCGTCCAACATCCATTGCCAGAATTCTAGCTCTAGCCTCCATCACTTTACCTGCATTATAATCCTGTAATGCCATACTGTAGCTGTTTAAAAAAGGAAGTGCTGAGGCTTTAGCATGCTGTCCTCCACTACCCGTTGCGCAGCCGGTTAAAAACAAACAAACTCCCACAATAAGCAGCCAACGCACATTCAATACATTTGCTTTTATCACGTATTTACATCCCCAATAATCAGCCGCACATCTGATGGCAGCGTTAAATCAAAAGCCAAGGCTACAGCATGCGATATTTTGCGCTGAGTCTCATCATCAATCACTGTAACACGACCGCACTCTATCTTATCCTTTACACCTTTAATATTTTTTTTACCCATCGAATCAAAACCAAATCCTTTACCTAAGTGTTGATACGTCGCTTGCGAAAGAACAACTTCCCCACCTTCGCCCAAGCCCCCCATTCGCGAAGCTACATTCACAGTATCGCCAATCACTGTGTACTCTAAGCGCTCGGCAGCTCCAATACTACCAACAATCACACTACCACGATTTAAACCAACACGAAATGATATAGGCTCTCCACACTGGCGTAATACCCCAAGCTTTCGACACGCGACTGTCATCGCCAGTCCTGCCATGCTTGCATGTCTCTCATGCTCAGCATCTTCATTAGGGTGGTTAAATACTGCCATCACCGCATCGCCGATATACTTATCCACATGCCCGCCAAAATAATCAATAATCCGATGAAACACTTCAAAATGCTTGTTAAGAACTTCAACAATTTCAGCAGGCTCTGCACTTTCTGAAAATGATGTAAAGCCAACCATATCGGCAAATAGTACAGTCACCTCTTGATTACTATCTTCCACATGCGCCGCGCCACCCTCAAACACCTCTGAAACAAGTTTAGGATTCAAATACTTACCAAAAACATCTCGAATTTCTTCTTTATGAGCCAGCTCTTCCACCATGCTATTAAACTGACTGGTTGCATCGCTCACTTCATCATTGCCTTCTACAGCCAAACGCACACTATAATCGCCTCCAGCCACCTGACCTGCCCCTGCTGCCAACAACTCCATAGGCCGACTCATTTTCCCAGCAATCCAATACACCAACATACTCGCCAATATAATCACCAAACTTGCAGCCAAAAGCATGCGTGTGACCAAACGCTCTGCCAACGATTCCCACGCTTTTTCAGAATAGCGTACTGCCACAGCGCCAATTGTTGTTCCCCCATAGATGATACGTTTGGCAAACCACAAGTCATCGCTAATTAAACGTGTGATACGCTTGGCTTGCACAATCTGCTTCAACATAGCTGCATTCACCGTCGCATCACCAAACTGCTGATTTTTGCCTTCCACATACTGCACATGCACTGCCAAAACAGCAGGTACTGTTTGTAAGAAGCCATGCACAATAGCATCGACTTCGGCAGCACTACCACTTAACATTGGAATTTTTAATCCATCACCCAAACGATCCACCAAGACTTCTGCCTGCGACTCCTGACTCTCAAGCCAAGCATCACGCTCCATATCCAAAATCACCAAAGACAACACCAAAACTGCAACTGCAACTGCAAAACCTACCAGCATTGTCCAACGCCAACGCAAGGGAAAACGCGGTGCATCATTCACATCCCCATACGCGGGCACATGCGCAACAGTGTTCATAGCATACCCCAAAATTCAAAAATCATATATCTATTCATCCGTATGCCCTACCACACAGGCACGACCACAATCCTTTGCTTGATATAAATGAAGGTCGACTTTTTCCAATAGTGTTTCGATATGTTGGTCAACTGTTTGCCCTTTCTGCACAACTAAACTAGTTA
The DNA here is from genome assembly GCA_913055645.1 of uncultured Pseudomonadota bacterium. Lineage (GTDB taxonomy): Bacteria > Pseudomonadota > Zetaproteobacteria > Mariprofundales > Mariprofundaceae. The sequence continues at coordinate 8,114 of CAJXLC010000007.1, forward strand.
CACCCGCAGAAAAACTTATATCCAAAAGCTCTCCATTTGCTAAACCAACAGGGGTACTCTGCACATGCTTCAGCCACTTCTGTACCGCCAACTGTGCATCCGCCACACTTGTATGCGGTAACAAAACAATAAACTCTTCTCCACCCCAACGTCCAACCACATCCGCAGTACGCACACTTCGCTTCAAATCATGAGCCACTTGCTTTAATACAACATCTCCCACTACATGTCCATAAGTGTCATTCACGCGTTTAAAATGATCCAAATCCATCAATACCAACGAGCATTCAAACCCATATCGAATCGCCTGACTAAGCTCTCTATGCAATTGATCCATGATAAAACGGCGATTATATAAGCCTGTTAAAGGATCATGGGTCGCTTGGTATTCTAAATCCTTCTTAGCGTCTTTCAAGTCCATCACCATACGCCAAAGCAATCTTGCTTCGAGCCCACCAATCACACCACCAGCCCCTAAAACACCGTAGGCAATTTCCTCAACCATCTCATTATTTGTAAAGTTAAATGCCACACAAGGCGCATTCGCAACCAATGCCTTCTGTACATCTTGGTATGTTGCAATACCCATTGCCTTAGCCTTAAGTATTCCAAGTGCATCCGCATTATGATCAACCATTGCCACAACTTCAGTCAATGCCTCATCACACAGCATTTCCATCATGGCCGTGCCACCACGCCCGCCGCCCAAAATAACAATACGGCTAGGATCTTCCCTCAAACGCTTCATGCACTTCTCTCCCTATACCTTAAGCAATCATCATGGAACATAAAACATCGCTGCCATGCTGTCCATAGCTACCATTCTCGGCATATATTTGTACACTGCGACTTTGTTTATTAACCCACATAAGAGAGCCACTATGTCCATCAACAGCAAACAGCGTAAAGCGTTAAAAGCCAAAGCCCACCATCTAAAACCCGTCATTCGCATCGGTCAGCATGGCGTTTCTGAAGGCGTTGTCACTGAAACCAACATTGCTCTAGATACCCACGAACTGATCAAGGTTCAAATTCAGCAAGGCGATCGTGATGAGCGCCACGCCGCTATCGAGGCACTATGCCAGCAAACCGAAGCAGAGTTAATTCATTCCATCGGAAAAGTGTTTGTTATTTATCGTCAATCCAAAGAGCAAACTAAAAAATGAGTGTTCGCTCAGACAAAATACACGCCATTTTAACACAAGCATTTCAGCCAAGTTCACTACAAGTTGAAGATGAATCTTGGAAACATGCTGGGCATGCAGGTGCAAAAGAAAGCGGCGGCGGACACTTTGTTGTCCATATCACAGCGGCAGCTTTTTCCGGAAAATCTCGCATTGCTTGCCACCGTATGATTAACCACACGCTTAAAGGTGAATTCGGAGAAGTTATTCATGCCTTGAGTATCCATGCTAAATCAGCGTAATTGTTTACTTCATCAATAAATTTCACCCGTCTCTCCATATTGTAATATAAGCTGGCTTCATTCTTGCGTAATTTACTCCATGAGATATTTAGTTATGGAGTTGACATGAAAATTCATCAGAATCGCAATATCAACACATCAAGCACATCGCGACGAAAAAAAACCAACAGCAGTAAATTTGGTCCGTTATTTGCGTCAGAAATGGAGACTAGCCCATCAGAGCAAGAAACGGCTCCAGCACAGCATACTGAAGAAGCTGCCACACCTGCCCAACAACGCGCCCTATTCAAACAAGCCACTGAATTATTAGATCAAGCATTGGAGCAGTGGGAAATCGATGGCGCACTCACAAAAGACACCATGACCTCCATTCAACAAGCGCGTCAACAACTGGGACTATTATCCTCACAAGACCCCTCTCTTGCCCAAGCAGAAACCTTGCTTGCGGTTGAATCAAAACGTTTACAAATGCTTAACCATTAAAAAGGCTTTATATGCAACGACACCTTGAACAAATCCTTGACGACATGGATACCTTGCGCCCTTATGCGCTCAAAAATCAGGAAAATAATGTGGAACTACGAAGTGTTATGCGCCGCATTATACAACATATTGAACACCTTCAACGCACCCCCAATATCACCCCTGCGCATCATCAATCTATTGTCATGTTATTGGCACAGTTGCTCGATGCCGAACATGGCATTCTGCTCAAAGGTCATCATGATACAGGGCTATCCGAACAAGAGCATCTGCAATTACAAACACATGTGACGGAACGCCAGAAAATGCTACAAGCCATTCAACAAGACTGGCCTGCGTTACAAACATTCTTAAATAATTGTCAGGATTTACTAGGGAAAAAACCGAGCAATGATGCAGACCTTGGCCAGCATGTTCGTGAATTAGAAAAGCTCCTACGCGAGCACTTTCAGCAAGACGGTCAATTACGTAATGAGCTCAATCAATTTATCAATACACTACAAGGCTCTATTGGCAGTGTGCTGCATGTATTGGATGAAGTTGGCGAGAATGCACCTGAACTCAAACAAACCCAAAGTATTCTCCAGCAGGATTTGCCCGATGACCCAATACAGGCAAAAGCATTATTACAGCAAGCTCGTGAAGGGCTGCTGCAAGCAGGTAATAAACTCAATGCTGCCAGTCAAACAATGCGTGACAATATGAAACAGCAAGTATCACAAATGACAGATCTATCAAGCCGACTCAAAGAGGCTGAACATGCCGCTAGAAAAGACCCCCTTACAGGTCTTGCCAACCGTCGAAAACTTGCAGAATTTTTAACATCATTACCGCAAGATATTGCCATCAGTTTCGTGATGATTGATATTGATTTCTTTAAAAAAATAAACGACCGCTATGGGCACGATGCGGGCGATGATATTTTAACTGCTTTGGCTAAGATTCTAAATGATAGCACACGAAGCAGTGATATGGTGGCACGTTTGGGCGGCGAGGAATTTTGTATCATTTTACCCGACGCAGAGCTTCAACAGGCGGGTACATTAGCTGCCAATTTATGCCAAGCCGTTTCACTACACAGCTTTACAAGCGGCTCACATCATATTGATGTCAGAATCAGTTTGGGTGTAAGCCAGAAAAAAGATAATGAAACTTCCGAAGAGTCTATCAAACGTGCAGATAAAGCCCTTTACCAATCCAAAAAAGGTGGGCGAAACCGCGTCACCTTGGCAAAGTAATTATTTAAACACTTTTCTCAAAATATCTGTAGTCCGCTTTACAGGGTTCTTCCGTATAGCAGCTTCTTCCACAGCCATATAATGAAACACACCTTTTAAAGCTGAATCCAACACATGTTTGGTTAAATCAGCTTTCACATTGGGCATAAAAGGCAATGATTGATATTGCCCCATAACACGGTCATATGCCTTCACTGCGCCAGCCCGTGCCAGCGCATGGTCTACAACAGGTTTCATTTCTTTGGATAACGGTTTGGACATTTTCTTTTTAAAATACTGTGTTGCCGCATCATCAGCTCCACCAAGAATAGACTTTGCGTCACTTATACTCATACTTTTAATGGCATTGCCAAAAATGCGTTTCGCCTTGGGTGTTGCCGCTTCTGCTGCACGATTAAGGCGCAACTCCAAGTCATCCATCATGCTTCCCATGCCTACCGCTGATAAGGCTGATTTAACCTTTTTCATACTAGCAGGCAAAGGGATATGAATCTTAGCATCACCATTAAAACCATTCTTTTTACTTAATTGACCAACAACATTTTCCGAACCAACACGCAAAGCATCTTTCAACCCTGCCACTATATCGCTATTGCTCAACGATGATAGGTTGCTTTTAGGTGCATTCATTTGACCTTTGGAAACACTTTCCATCAAGCCGCCCAAACCTTGCATAAAATCATTTGCCCAAATCAATGATATAGGCGTACACAAACAACATAATAAAATAAACGTTTTCCCACACATTTGTTTCATAAACATCCCCTTACTGCTATTTCTCAACGGCTTCTTAAATCACTTGTATTGACGTTTAAAAGCATCCTTAAACGCATCCAGCATATCAACAGGTAAAGCATTAATTCCCGCCGCCGCTTTACGGCCACCACCTGTAGGAAACTGTGCACACAATTCATCTGCACCTGTTTTATTGATAAGCGGAGCCCGTACGCTAATGCGATAGCTATCATCATCCATCACCGTCAACAATGCATGCGCACGATTCGGATACTCCCGCGCTAAAGCATTGCCATACACCCCAGACACACGACGCGTCCAAGGCTCATTTGGGAGCATGATAAATGCAGTATTTGCATCATTGGATTCAATCGTCATTTGTGCAGCTTTCGCCATATCTGTGGCATAACCTTCAGTAAGCACAGCATAAGAATCTGACTGAGCAATAAAATCAAATGGGCTCTCAAAAGGTTGAATTTCACGATATAAATCTGCAGGGTGGAAGTACAAATCACTTTCCGTCACACCATAACCATTATAATTGATCAACGTTCCAAGCTGTTCCAGTTGTTTTAACTGTTCAGCTGTTAGGGCTAATGGTTTCGCAGCTTTTATAGCCGCATCAAAGAGATTATCGCCGAATGTGGCTGTGACTGCCCAAGCAAGATATTGACCCTTTAAATGTTTATTCACCAATAAGCTGGTACACACATCTGCTGCCGTATTAATATGCGATGTCATGCAAGGATGCTGGGGGATTTCCCCTGCAAAATGATGGTCGAAATAATTAACCGAAGCACCTGCGTTCAACAGGCTCAACAATGCATCACGATTTTTATCCAAGGAAACATCCAAGACCAACACCTGATCACCAGCATTCCCTTGCACCCGCTTAAGCAGTGCAATATCTCGTTTTACACCTGTAATCAGTGTGCTTTTTTTAGGTTGTGCCAATCGCCATTGGTGCAGAGCGCAAATACCATCTGCATCGCCGTTAAAAACATCAAAATAAGTCATGCCGCAAGAATAGTTGATTGAATCCAGAAGGTCTAAATTCTTCCCAACTAAAATTAATCCTAAGCTGCTTCCTCTTGTTTCTTTTTCACACGAATCATTTCACGGTGTCGTTTAAACACATATTTTGCCAAAGTATCTTCCTCTTCATCACAACGAAAAACAAAACGGACACCAATAAATGGTCTGCCTTCTGAATTCTTCCGTGCCCACATAACTTCCCCTAACAATTCCAATACGGTCGGAGGAAATGCCGGCAGCATCATGGTTATAAAAATAGGATCACCTTGGCGATAACGCTCATCACTTACAAAACTTGCGCCTGTTGTACTAAAATTCACAGCCCGTTCTTGTAAATTGCTACGACTCGCATCATTTAACATATTGACACCAATCAAGTAGTTTAACTTGGTATCCAACGCTTCCATGGCATTTGCCATATCCGAGTTTAACTTGCCGCGCAGATCATTGGAAAAAATATCGCTACCCACCATATCTCGCAACATGGAACTTTGGCGTGAACGAATACCCACGTGTTTTTTACGTACTTCAAATTCTTCTGTTGATAACGGTGTATCATTCATGGGAATCATATCATCCACACGAAAATCTTGGCGACGGTTGCTGGCATCTTCAGACATGTAAAGCTCCTGAATTTAATAAATCAGTCGCAGATAATGGCATCAAACCCTCTTGAACTGTTGGTACAGATTTAGCCTGCGTATCAACAAGACCACGTTCGATGACAGAAACTGCAACATCTACCACCTGTGCATCAAATTGTATGCCAGAATTTTCTTTGAGTTGTTCTAAACAAAATGAAAGTGGTTTTGCCATACGATATACACGGTGCGTGGTCATTGCATCAATCGCATCTGCCACGCAAACAATCCTTGCTTCAAAAGGAATATCTTCTCCACCCAACCCATCAGGGTACCCTCGACCATCCATTCGTTCATGGTGATGTCTTACCATCAAACGTTCACGGCTCAATGTATCCATATTCTTTAGAATGGAATCCCCAATCGCTGGATGCGCTTTCATCATCGCAAATTCTTGGTCGGTATAGCGTCCAGGTTTGAGTAATACGGCATCTGTAATACCAACTTTGCCAATATCATGTAACAAACCACCCGTACGAATCACTTGAATCGTTTTATCATCCAAGCCCAACTCTTCTGCAAATAATCTTGATAACTCGCCCACCCGTGCAGAATGATCCTTGGTATAACGATCTCGCGCTTCCAATGAGCGCACCAATGCAATCAACGTTTCATTCATACTATCTGCCAATGCCGCGTGAACAGCCCTGTTATCAAGAAGTGTATCCAGCTCCTTAACCAACAAGCCCAACATATGACGTTCTTCACTCTTCAAAGGTTCAGTGCTTTCTCGATCGGTCAGGCATAACACACCCATATGTACCCCTTGCAGGGATACTGGAATCGCCACATATTGTTCAACATCTACATCGGGCCAACAAGATTTTGGCACAGAATCTCTGGGCAAAACCTCGATATATTCTTTGTCTGTATCAATGAGTGGTTGAAATGGTGTGGCTGATAAATCAACATTTAATGTTATATCTTCATAAGATGAAAGATGCTTCGCAACCATGATCAACTTTTTCCGGTCACGCTGAAATAAGGAGAGAAAACCACCTTGAGCATGCACCATTTCCATCGCTAGTTTAAGTGCTGCTCCACATACACTTGATACATCTTGCTGTCGCGGCATTTCATGAAACATTCGGTACAACAAACCCAAACGTCGATCCATCGCAAACAATTCAGGCAATAGGCGTTCATCTTTACATGGATTATGTTTTCGTATGCCGCCATTACCCTCATCAAGAAGTAATGCTTTACGTACACAGTCCAATAAAACCCCTGAGTCGAAAGGCTTGGATAAAATATGCTCAACATTTAAATCTTCAGCTTCCTGCAAACGTTGCTGGGACAGAAAGCCACTCACCAAAATAATTGGCATCATCGCATGATTATTTCGCAGCTCAGCAATTAATTCCAACGATGTGCCATCACCTAAGCTTAGGTCCGTGACCAAACCATCCCAGTGTTGATCTTTTAACATTGTGCGAGCTTCCGATATGCTAGCCGCTTGCCCGACATGTACGGGAACACTTAAATCCTCTATAACTTCAGCAATCACCTCACGAACAGCTGGCTGATCGTCCAACACCAAGACTTCCAACATCTAACTATCCTCTCTTCGTCCATAAGCGCGCATAGCGACAACCTCTGGAGGACGATTCGCCATACCTTGCATTTGAAGGGGTTTAAACACCTCACTCGTTTCATCCAACCCTGACTCCCCACTCACCGCTTGAAAGCGGCGTAGCAAAGTCTGATAACGCGCCGCATTATCCAAACGAACACGAATTTCAGGTAATTGAAATGGCTTGCTTACAAAATCATACGCACCTTGCTCAACCGCATGCAAAGCATCTTCAATTCCAGAATAACCCGTCATTAAAATAACCAATGTACGGATAGAATCTTTATTGGCAGCCGCCAAAACCGTCAAGCCATCGGCGCCAGGCATCACCACATCTGTCAAAATAATGTCAAAATGATCTTGATTCATTTTTTCCAAAGCATCATCACCGCGATGGCATATAGTAACCTCATAGCCACTTTCAGATAGATACTCCTCAAGCAACGCTGCTAAAGCCTCATCATCCTCAGCAATGAGTAGGCGAACACCATTCATGACTTCGCATCACTTGAATTGCTATACATACGCAACAAACGGGCCTCAAGATCCGCCTGCTTATGCTCCGAATGATAACCTGTAGGACCATAACTTTGTTTTGGCTCACGACTCTGATCAGGCGATTTTGCTTCTGCAGAAATATTCACACGGTCAGTTGTAAGTTGGGCTTTGCTAGATGATTCACGCACATTATTCACCTTGCTATTTTGTTGCAACAGGCGATGAATAAGCGCATCTGTTGGACGAATGCTTAAAGCCATATTCACCTCCTTCTAGAATGAAAGTACATTCACCTTCATAACGAATGCACACCCTCCAAAAAGATATTTTGTCGGGTTGATATATTCTATCGGCAGAGGGTATCTACAACTTTAGTAAAATATTTTCGTAGGGCATGAGCCTTACATCGCAGGGGATTGAGGCATCCAACGATAACGTAACTCTAAACTTGTATCGTGCCGAATACACTGTATTCCACGCCCCTCTTTTTCATACAAGGCAATAGGAGCACGTATATTCGCAGTAATCCATGCTTGGTCGGCAAACGGGTTCAAAACCAACATCCACATGATTGAATCTTTCTGATTGACTCCATTCGTTAGATGCAAACAGTCCATTTGCTCAGCATTTAATGTCGGCGTAGCACCTAGTCGCTGTTCATCCCATGGCGTTAAAATAAACGCTGCTTCAGGAGAATCTAGGGACTGCATACAAATCATGTCACCTTTCCCTTCATAAATAAAACCAAAACGATGTGCGTCACCAAAACCTGCCAACCCTTGGGGAAATATAAACTCATTTTGTTCAGTAACTTCATTCTTTTTCATCACTTGCTCCATGATTATACTTCTCCTTTCAACCATGTCAGTACATTACCCTGATTAGCAGCGCGATTTTCCTGCTGAATTATACTATAAACTTCCAAACGATGAACTGCGATATCTGCTGGCGCATCAATGGCAAAACGAACGCTGTGACCACCCTGAATATCCTGAATAACAATACGAATATCATCATTGATGCGAATTGCCTCACCAATCTTTCTTCGTAAAACCATCATCTTAAGAAATTGATTAAACTCAATGATTTCACCTGCGATATTTGACTATAAGAAGCCTGCAAAGCAATACTGGACTGTTGTAATCGAGCCACTACAGCTGGAACATCTACCGCTTCATGCTCATTAATTTGCTTATCCAAAGTGAATTTCATATCTTCAAACGATGTACGTGTTACCTGCAGAGCAGACAAACGGCCACCCACTTCGCTGGTTAAATCAATCATCCCACTACCAGCAGTATTTAATCCACCCAAAGCTGCTGTAACCCCAGCAGTATCATTGGCTTTTAAGGCCGTTTCAAAGTCTTGCAATGCTGTAAATGCTGCTGAAAATGAAGGGGCATCTCCACGTATATTACTTGTAACTTGCAACGTATCACTAATCGCTACAACCCGATCTTGACTACTACCTGTATACGCATATTTTCCTGAGCTATCTATTGTAAATGCTTGTTTATCCACTGCAGTTCCAGCAAATAATGACTGCCCTTTCCACTTTTGATTAACATCATTGGCAAATTGCGTTAACAAATGTCCAACTTCTAATGCTGCGGAGCTCCGTTCTGCTGCGGTCAAGCCGGCTGAGCCTTGCTGTACCGCCAATGACTGCGCCCGCACCATAATATTTTGCATGCTGTTCAACATCGTTTGCGAAGCACCCAAACGAGATTCTGCTGTTTTCGCAGCATCGAGGCTACCTGTCACCCCAACTTGAGCATGTCGCAAATCCAAGCTTGTTTTATAATCCAATCCTGCATCGGCAGGCCTTTGAAAACGCGTACCTGAAGATATTTGCTCGTTTCCTTTTGCCTGAATTGCCAGTTGTTTATTCACCCCAGCCAAAAGATTATCGTACATTTGCGTTGTCGTTACTCTCATCGGATTAGCCCTATCAAAGAATCTAGCATTGTATTGTTTGTTTGAATCACCTTGGCAGAAGCTTGGTAGGCACGCTGGAATTTAATCATAGATACAAGCTCGTCATCAGTATTAACACCAGAAAAAGCCTGCCGCTGTTGGCTCAACGAGTCCGCCTCTGCTTGAAAAAATGTCTGTTGCTGATTTGCTAAAGCCACATCATTACCATATTGCGTTGATAATAAAGATGTCCGTGTACTCAACGAAGCCGCAGCTGTTCCATCAATAGACACAGCTGCATTCTGCGCATCCACCAACAAAAGTGCAGCACTATTATCAGCAACACTAATCACTGAGGTAAGTGAATCAATTTGCCCCGTACTAATCAGTCCCGCATCGTTTTGTACGGCATCTGAAACACGTAAACTCGCAGCATCATTGCCATAGAAAAGACTATTGATCTGATAAGCTGCCAAGAAATTACTGCTATCATTCGAGAACCCCACAGTATTGGCACCTGCATCCATGACTAGCTTCCCAGCAGCATCAACGCTGGCAGTCACACCAGGAACATTTGCAGTAATATCCGCAGCAATGCTTGCCATGGTACTCACCCCTGCCGTAATAGTAATTGTCCCCTTACTTGCAGGTGTTAACGGCACACCTGCTGCATCATAAACATGCATGGTAAACGTGCCATTTTGAATCTGTGCTGCAAAAGGATTATTTTGTGCTACATCACTCACAGATAACCCTGCATTGGCAACACCCAAACCTGATTGCACCTGTGACACCCGACTCGAACCAACACCCGAGGCATTAATCTGGTTCATTGTAAAACCTAAATTCACTGCAATACTATTCAAATCTTTGATATAAGCTGCGACGCGATCATCCCTTAATGCAATCGAACCACCAATCAGCCCACCCTGATTTAAACCACTGACAGGCACATTGCTTCCAGAAATTACAATACTTTGAAAATTACTGTTTGCAGCTACCGCGCCACGCGTCAGTTGTTGAGCCGTTCCATCTTGCACCAACAAATCACCACCCATCGTTTGCAACAAAACACCATTATCCGAAGTATTCACATCTTGTATCGGCATCAATGCCGATAAATCGCGTATGGCCTGATCGCGTTGATCACGCAAGTCATTGGCAGCGCCAATCACTCCTTGTGAACTTCCCTCATGCTTGCGTATCTGAACATTTAACGATGCAATTTGTGTTAACAGTGTATTCGCCGACTGTAAATTCTGATTAATTTTGGCATCTGCAGAATTTTGCACTGCTGTTAATTGCTTACTCATGCTTGAAAGTTGTGTTGTCAGCGTTGAGCTCTTTGTGCGCATATTTATTTTCAGTGCAACATCCGCAGGGGCATTTGCCATTTGCTGAGCTGCCAAAAAGAAATCGTCCATTGCTGCCGACAAACCCGTACTTTGCAGACTACCAAATGTTCCTTCAAGACTAGTTAAACCAGACTTAAGCTCTTTCCAATAAGCCTGTTGCGGACTATTTTTAAGCATAGACTGATTCACGATTGTATCCACGGAACGTGAAACATTACCCACCTGTACGCCGCGACCAAAGTCTAATCCGCCCAATTGTTCAGGCGATAACGTTCCCAATCCAGCTGTTTGCCGCGAGTAACCAGGCGTATTCACATTGGCCATATTATGCGATACCACATCAATAGCCTTTTGCTGTGCCTTCAAGCTGCTGGCAGCAATATTAAGTGCACCAAAAATCACCGTGCTACACCACGTCCATAAGCTTCTTGATTCGGTAAGGCTCCCACTTCTTGTAAGACATGCATCGTAACACACCATGCCGCATGCAAACGAATTCTATTCTCTTCCATTGCATCATACATATGCTCCATACGTGCCAAAACATGCTCCCGCTTACGTTGCAACAACGATTGTTGATTCTTTTCAGCATGGACTGCAATAAATTCCTTTAACGTTATCTTATCTGGTGCGTTGTATTGTTTAAAAAGACGCTTGCATTGGCTTTGTAATTCAACCACCTTGCTCTGACTGCGCGCACGCTGCTCTGCCAAATCCTCTAGGGTATCGCCATCAAATGTATGCGCGGCTTGTAGTTCTTGCTCAACAATATCTTCCATACTTTGCGCACATATATCCATCTGCTCAAATATATTTTGCAGCTGGTCGTGTAAGGTCTGTGAATGAGTCATTCCCATAAATGCTCCGCCATGGCATTGCGTACAATCTGCGTCGCCACTTTTTTACTACTGTAGTTCGTGGTACCACTTTCTAAGGCATCACGAATTTCCTCTATCCTTTCCAAACGCACCTCAGGCATATCCGCCATCATGGTATGTGCCATTTCACGTAGTGTTGCAGCATCACTCACTTGTACACGATCACCACCAGAGGTTTTTTTTCCTGATGATGCAGACTTAGCCTTACCACCACTGGCTTTAGCTTTTTGAACCGCTCCTGTAGCTCCACTGCCACTAATGCGTACCATCAACGTCTCCTCGAAGTTCTGCGTACATACTCACATTCTTTCTATCGGAAGCTTGGCGTATTTCTTGAATTGCTTTATTTGCATCACTTTTATGACTTGGGTCACTGCGCTCCAATTGACGATAAATATTCATCGCAATACCCAAACTGCCACGCTTGCTACCTGCATCAGCAACAGCTTGGTCAAACATTGATTCTTGTACCCCTTCAGCAAAGCCATGGGGTAAAAATCCTGACTCAGGCACCGTCTTGCGCATGGCAGACATCATTTGCTTAAAAAATATACCCTCAAATTTTACACTCACATCCCACAATGCTTTGTTTTTAACTTCCAGCTTATCATTCACTTGTGGAACTGGTTTATGATTCAGAGCCTGCACAAAGCGACTCTTGAAAGCTTCTGGGTCTGACACAGGTTTTGTGGCGGGCTTATCTTGCGCCATCACCTGTGCAATCACTGTTTCAACCAAATCACGCATTAGATAACCTTCAAGTCTGCATGTAGTGCTCCTGCAGCCTTGATTGCCTGTAAAACAGCAATCATGTCGCTGGGAGATGCACCAACAGCATTCAATGCTTCAACCAAACTACTTAATGTCGCTGTTTTCGGAAGCACCACTAATTTTGCTTTCTCTTCTGTTACATCCACGGTTGTACTATTCACCGCCGCTGTTTTCCCGCCTGAAAAGGCATTCGGCTGTGAAACTTTAGAGTCTTCACCAACACTGACCTGAATACTTCCATGCGCTACAGCAACCATATCAATGGCTACTTCTTGTCCCATCACGATGGTTCCCGTGCGCTCATCCATAACAACGATAGCTCGGTGATCTGTTTGAAGCTCAATTTGCTCCAAATCTGATACCATCATAATAGCATTATTTTCAGTATTCATCACTTCCACTGTTCCCGCATCAATGGCTCTTGCAACCGGCTGTCCAAACTTCTTATTAATCGCCTCTTGCATGCGTCGAACAGTAGTGAAATCAGCGCGATTTAAGGTTAAAACAATCTTGTTTTGTGCCGCATCCAGACCACGTGGTGCTGCACGTTCAATACGTCCTCCATTGGGTATTTTACCCACAGTCGGATGATTCTTGGTTACCGTTGCAGCTTTTCCAGCTAGGCTAAAACCACCCACAGAAATAGGCCCTTGTGCTACAGAATATACTTGTTTATCTCCACCCAGAAGCGGCGTAATTAACAGCGTTCCGCCACGCAGACTTGCCGAGTCTCCCATACTAGAAACTGTGACATCAATTTGCTGACCAGGTCTCGAAAAAGCAGGCAGTTCAGCTGTCACCATGACCGCAGCAATATTTTTAGGTTTCATTTTGCTAATATCAGCACGCACATTCACACCAAAGCGTTCTAGCATGGCTGCAATACTATTAATCGTAAATGGTGATGAATTAGAGGTATCTCCCGTACCATTAAGACCCACCACCAATCCATAGCCGATAAGCGCATTACCACGGACTCCTTCAACAGTTGCAATATCCTTGATACGCTCAGCATAAGCGAGTGTCGCAAACGACATAAATAGCAAAGGTACGATTGCAAACTTAAATGTTTTTTTCACCATATTCCCCGTCATAAACTGCTTTAAAATGGCCATATCATATCCAATGTTTGGCCAAGCCAGCCTTCATGTGTAACTGATGCCAAATCGCCACCACCACCATAACTAATCACAGCTTGGGCTACTTTGGATGAAGGAATTGTATTATTAGAAGTAATATCCAGAGGTCGAATCACACCACGAAATGTTAATGCCTGAGGTTGATTGTTAATGGTTAATTGGCGACGACCAACAATGCGCAAATTACCATTGGGAAAAACTTCAGTGACCACGGATGTCACACTGGCTGTTAGTGTATCTGAATTGGTGGTCTGACCAGAGCCATCAAAGCTTTTAGCATTGCTTAGATCCAAAGCAGTCGATGGTTTGAAGTTGGGATTTTTGGCAGCAAGCGATGTTTCATAACCCAATGCCGCTGTCACCGCAGTCGTATGTGAAGATGTCTTATCCTTTTTTGTACCCAAGTTTCGGGTTGCGCTTGCCTGTTCAGAAACCAATACAGTTACCAAATCTCCAACAGCATTAGCCTTGGGGTCAGTAAAGACGGTTGCCCCTGTATTACTCCACAAAGAGCCTGTTTCGGTATGATCCTGTCTTGGAGCGTGCATGGATTTTTCTACTATCTCAAGGTTGTTATCTTTTGTGATTGTACTTGCCATCGGAGTGCAAGCCCCTAGCAAAGCCAGCAAGCTTCCTAACACAACAAACTGCTGAATGTTTTTATACATCATAACAACCACCCTTATCCTAAATCTCCTAAATCGCCACCCGCACGGTGTGAGCATCGACCACAACCGCCTCTACCCGCTTTTTACTACGCATATTCTGTACCAACACTCTTTCACCCAATCCTGCTGCTCTCATAGCCTTACCTGCAGCGCGCACTAAAAAGCTACCATTACCCACAACCATCGTGACTCTATCACCACGCTTGATGAGCGGTGGACGCTTTACAGCATTAGAAAAAACCACATCATCAGCATGCAAAGGTCGCGTTAGTCGCATGCCTTCTAATGCCGCAACCTCTTTCCAAAAAACACCCATATGACCCGCTATATCTCTTCGTTGCACCTGTAACATAGGTGCTTGCAAGAGTGTCCTAGCAGGCAATTCTTGCCGCACCGATACAACATTTGCCCACCAATGCAGCTGTACGGGTACATACCAACGACGTAAAGATGCCCCTGTCCCTTGCTCTGCGATAAGCGACACCCGCTTGATATGATGATTAATATTTGGAAAACGCCAGCGCAATGCTTGTTTTGTATTTGGCCAACGATTTACTTGTATCAACTCCGCCTTTGCGCCTTGGTAATGAATGCCCTGCGCAAAGAAATCATGTAAAGATTTCTCCAATGCTGATGCCCATAATGGCACAGGATAAAACATGGCAATCATCACCAAGACTTGGAGGAAACGCTTAAAGTTCATACAATATTACCTTTTCACACTATTGGCAGCTTGAAGCATTTCATCTGCTGCCTGAATGGCTTTAGAGTTCATTTCATAGGCGCGTTGACCTGCAATCAAGTTCACCATTTCTTCAACCATCTTTACATTGGACATTTCAAGCATGCCCTGCCCAATAAGACCAAAACCATTAAGCCCTGGCGTACCTGCAATAGCCGATCCAGAAGCAACCGTAGGTGCATACAAAGAGCCGCCCATCAATTTCAAACCACCAGGGTTACTAAAGTCCACAGTTGTAAGCTGCCCCACAACCGAAGTTTGTGCACCCTGCTGATCCACAGAGACAGTTCCATCTTCAGCAATATTAATCGCCAAAGCATCAGATGGAATAGTAATACCAGGCTGCACAACATCACCATTAGCGGTTACCAACTGACCTTGAGAATCCGTGCTAAACGAGCCTCCACGGGTGTAAGCCAAATCACCACTGGCAGTCAGCACCTCAAAAAAACCTCGCCCTTTAATCGCTAGGTCAAGCGAATTATCCGTTTGTTTTAAGCTACCCGCAGAAAATATACTGGTAACACTGGATGTTTGTACGCCCAAACCAATTTGAATGCCTGCTGGTAATTGTGTACCTGCTCCACTGGATTCTGAGCCTGGCGTCTTCACTTGCTGGTACATCAAATCTTGAAAATTCGCACGTCCACGCTTAAATCCTGCCGTGTTCACATTGGCAAGATTATTGGAAATAACATCCACATTCGTAGTCTGTGCTGCCATACCTGTCGCTGCTGTCCATAGTGCTCTCATCATAATAATTTCTCCGATTTATCTCATTGAATTGTTTGTTATTCTCATCCAGGCAAGCGTCCAACAGTTTGAGTAATCTGACCCTCTTGCTGATTATATTGTTCCAAAATTTTCATCATTGATTGATTGCTGCGGGTGTTTTGCATCATTTCTACCATCATCAATACCGCATTCACATTGGAGCCTTCAAGCATACCTTGATGCAAGGTGACGTCATTTTCAGCTTGAGCAACATTCGTATTATCAGTTTTTAGAATCGTTCCAGATATTTTGGTTGCTAACGACAAGTCTTTGATTTTATACATGCCTAAAGTTGATACTTCCACATTATCCACAAGCAACCGGCCATCTTCACTGGCTGAAATGACACCTCTACCCAACGTAATCTTTGACCCAGAATCATCCAAAACGGGTAAATTACCTTCCGTAACCAACTGTCCTTCCCCATCCAAATGAAAGTTGCCTGCTCGCGTATAGCCTGTTTCACCGTCTGGAGTCTGCACCTTAAAATAACCGTTACCGCGCAAAGCAAAATCAAGGTCATTCCCTGTTTGCCGAATAATGCCTTTGTCACCATTCACATATTGATGATCCATTGTCATGTAAGCCTGAGGCAATTTGCTTGAATTTTTTTCAGCTCCTTCCACATTTGCCAACATGGTTGAGAATGCCGTGCGATCAAGCATATAACCCGTGGTGTTCACGTTTGCTAGGTTGTGCGCAATGGTATTTAACTTTTTAGCTGTCATATCCCCAGCCACACCTGAAACAAAAAAACCACTATCCATGCTCGCTCCTCTAAAACTTCACTTGACAGCTTATTAAAGCACGGATGATGCCAACACATTGATATTCATTTAACTTATTGAATAATAAGTATTTTAATAGAGTTTATGTCATACAATACTTAAACATTGCGGCATTTATTACCGTTCTGTAGGGGATAATTTTTCCGCTAACTTGCGATCACTATGGTATAAAAAAGACAATAATTCCGCTACCAGTTGATAAGCTTCTTCAGGAATCTCTTGTCCCACAGGAACCTGTGCCAACAATGTCGCCAAGTTGTCATCCTGATGAATGTGAACATCACTCTCACGTGCCAACTTAAGTATTTTTTTTGCCACCTCACCAAAACCCGATGCTAGTACCTTGGGCGCACCCTGACTATCTGGCGTGTAACCCAAAGCCACCGCTGCATATTGATTACGCATCATGAACTTCAGAGTGATTGAATAAACAGGAAAGCATAGCCTTCACTATCGCCATATAATCGTGATACTTAAATGGCAACTATTCAGCTCGCCACTGATTTACCCAAGCTCTACGTTGAAAAACACTCACGTACAGGAAATACGCTGCGCTTTTTCATCTTGATCTTGAGCAAATAAGCGGCAATCTGAATCATTACAAATGAAGTTAAGGAAATACTGATGAGAAATGTTATCTAGACCGAAGTGGAGAGTTCTATTTCGCAATATCTTAAAAACAAAAATCTTTCGACTTCGCTCAAGATGACCAATGATGTCAAATAGCGTTAATTAGCATTTTCATAAACTGCCTAAATTAAAATTACCATGTAAATTACAACGCACGAGCAATATTTTATGCTTTTAATTCCCTTAACATATCAAAATCATCGGGCATGCCATCATACACATTGCCATCCAATGGTCCCTGCACCGTATGCTTTGAATGCGCTCGGTGTTTTGCTTCTAACCAAGACGAAAAATCATGTCGCAACTCATCGATATGTTCGCCTGAATTTACATATAAACTCACCTTCCAAGGTGCATTCGTCTCACCATGTAAGCTGAATGCTACCGCACCCATATGTTTCAAATCTACGCGCCCATGCAAACGAAATTTATCGCCAGATACTTGCCTATTCAGCAGCCCTCGCGTTCCACCATCTTGTCTATCCCGCAATACCAAATATTGCTCAGATAAACCCACGTCAGAGCGAACAGGAAGTCCATCCATATCCATCTTAGGCCAAGATTCAGCACTTTTTTTACTTGCATGTTTGGCATGCTCTTCTACAGCTACCGCTGTTTTCTTACCCAACATTTCACTCAACAACGTTGCAGCCTTCGCATCACTTAACAAGCGAAACTGCACTGGCAAATCGCGACTCAACAGTTGCAGCCAAATATTACCCATCGGTGTATTAGGAGGTACTTGCGCTCTCATACGGTAGCCACCCAATGATAAAATAACACCTCCTTCTGAATCCGTAGGCGTTAATTTTGCAGTGATAATACTACCATTAGGCCAAGGTAGTTTGGGTGCAACATCTGACTTCGCTCCCTGAGGGATACTTAAAAGTTGCGCAGCATTTAAATTAATCATTGTGTGACTTTTGCAGCATCAACATCAATTTCACTTGAGCCAAAGGAATGTTCATTTTTACAGCTATGCTTTCAGGGGACTCACCCTCACGCTGCATACGTGAAATTTGGGCTGACTGTGATGATTGAGAAGTATTTACTATAGCTTGCTTCGCAACCTTTTTTTTGCTCGGAGGCTTAGGCGCTTTGTTTTTTTTATGCGTTTGAGACATCGCAAGTGATTGCGCACTAAAGGAGACTTTTACATCATCATTTGTTTCAGACTGCTGCTCAACTTCATGATGTGATTCGCACGCTTGTAAATGTTCAATGTGCTGCAAAGCTTCATCCAACATTTTGGTCGCTTCTTGCAACTGAGCAGCCGCTTCACTCAGCTTTATTTCAACCTGCTTACGTTGTCTAGTCTGTTGCCACCATAACCACCATAATGCTGCCATCACCAACAAAAGAAGACCATCCAACAGCATTGAAAATGCTTCGCTTGATACGTTTATACCCCACATTTCAAACATCTTTACTCACCTCAACAGGCATATGGATGATGTCATGCCACATATTATTCATCCAACTTCAGGGTGCCGCGTAATCGCACCACCATTTGACTATGAATCTGCGACACACGCGACTCAGTTAATCCCAAAACCAATGCCACTTCTTTCATGGTTAATTCTTCATAATAATACAATGTTAGTAAAATCCCTTCACGCTTGGGCAAAGCATCAATACCCTTCGCCAAACGATTTACGAATTCATTCACTAAAAATTGTCTTTCAGGCATCAACTCTGGGTCACCCTCAAGAACATCCAACATATTCATTTCATCATCTTCACCCATGACCGAGGGTAAATCATCAAAGTGAACAATCGACATAGTGCGAACATGATCCAAACGATGACGGTATTCCTGCAAACTAATGTCTAAATATGTGGCAATTTCATCTTCTTCAGCAGGTCGCCCTTGCTGTTGCTCAACCACCATCATCGCATGTTGCAAAGCTTTGGAAGTATCGCGCAATCCACGCGGCATCCAGTCAAAAGCTCGTAAATAATCAATCATCGCACCACGCACGCGATAGGATACAAAGGTTTTAAACTGCACCTCTCTTTCACTGTCAAAGCGCTTTGCACCATCCAACAAACCCAATACGCCTGCATCAATCATATCATCCAATTCAATGGAGTCTGGGGTACGCCGCATCAATTGATCTGCATGATAACGAATCAATGGCAGATACTCTTTTAACAAAGCTTCTGGATCATTTAGAATTGAGCCTTGCTGCTCCACATAGTTTTTTACAACACTCACGATATATGCCCGCGATGATTTTTCGTATGATTTTTAGCCTTCGGTGTTAGCATTTGATCGAGCCACGCAAATAGCATGCCCATCCATGCACCACTAGCACCCAACACAAAACATCGAAACACAGTGTCAGGCAGTGAAATTTCCTGAATTAAACAGATGGAAATTCCAATCAACACACCTGCAAAAGCACCACTTGCGGCGGCATAACTCGTCCGCATCACGCTCTTGCCTCTGAATTTATATCGACTTCTAAATCTTGTCCTAGGCTATGTTCCCAAAAAAATTGCAAGCCACTACTGCGCGAATCATCCCGTGGTCGAGCTAAAATCTCACCCAGTACCACATCCAAATCTTTCTTTGCCTGAACACTTTGTAATAAACGCTGTTGCTGAATCGCTTGACGCACTTCTTTATGGGCTGGCATATTGCCAACATAATCCAAATGCACATCCAAATAACGATCTGCCACAGACATCAAACGCCTAAATGTCAGTTCACCATCAACCTTATCTGCTTGGTTAATCGTCACCATAAAACGACGCACATCTCTTTGTTGCGATAATACTTTAATCAACGCATAGGCATCAGTAAGTGATGTTGGGTCAGGTGTAAGCACAACCAAGCAAGATTCCGATGATGCAACGAAGAACAATACATTATCGCTAATACCCGCCGCAGTATCGATAATGACCAAGTCATAATCTTTGGCAGCTTCACGCATTTCACTCATTAAGGTCTGCTGTTGCGTGCCATTTAAAGCAGTAAGATCCGCCAGTCCGCTACCACCAGGTAGCACATCAAAACCCGCCTTTGTTGACAATAACATATCAGACAAACTGGCTTCGCCACTCACCACTTGCTTCACAGACCCATGACTAGAAAGTCCTAACATCACATCTACATTTGCCAAGCCTAAATCAGCATCCAATAACAATACTCGAAGACCTTGCTTGACTGCACGCGCTGCCAAGTGAATAGAAAAAAAGGTTTTCCCTACCCCGCCCTTACCACTACTAACAGCAATAACGCGTGGCGATGACTTATCTATTTCACCTGTTGTCATGCAATCTCCTTTACCCATAAAAACTTTTGCAACTTCATCATTTTTGACTCTGCCTCTCCAACAGCGATGTCAGTGCTTTTGGTGTTAACCAGCCCATTTTTCCAGGTACTTCAGAACCAAATACACCATATGACAGTCTGAATTTTGATGCCATCGCCCAATTGATAACTTTACCAGGGCGAGAGGTCTCATCTAGCTTTGTAAAAGCTATTTCACTCATCTGAAATGCCTCTGCCTCCAACAAAAGTTCCATACCATCTGACTCATCCATATTCGCTGGCATCACCAAAATACGGTGTGTGCAATGCAATGCATCCCACACCACACTTTGCTTTTTCATCTTTGACAAGCGATGAATATTCCAACCTTCGCTATCTACTAGCAGGAGCTGTGCCGAATCGGTGGCTTGTAATGCTTCGGAAACATCACCCTCCCCTCTTAATGTCGCAAATGGCACACCCAGAATATCCGCATAGGCCTTTAACACATCACTTCCGCCCATGCGATCAACATCTGTACTTAACAAGCCAACTCGCACACCACGCATGCTGTAATATGTTGCCAATTTCGCTGCTAGAAGTGTTTTACCAGCCCCTGATGGCCCTGCCAGAAGCATTACCACAGATTTATTGCTTGGTTTAATACGCTCGCCCCAAGGCAACATTGCAGCACCCGTCGGTTCATGGTTGGCATAATCTTCTGCCAAATCAAAAGCATAGGCAGGCGCAACACCCAAAGTCACAAGGTGATCAAAGGCTGCCTGTGTGATTTTATCAGGCATGGCATGACGCAGGTTTTCTTCTTCTTTACGACCAAGGCCTTCAACAATACGCTCCAACCTATGCATCGAAGCTTCCATTTGATGGACATGGGTTGTTTCAACTTCAGGCTTGGGCTTGTTCTCTTGGTCATTTTTTTGACGATTTACTTCTTCATCATCCAATGCTGCATGCACATGCCAAACTTTCTTGCCATCTTTATCCACGCCTTCCATGCGATCTAAGACAATGGCATCAGGACCAAGACCTTGTCGAACCAAAGCCAAAGCTTCATGCAAGCGAGGGGCAGTAAAAATTCTAATTTGCATCGCGCAAACCTAAGTTACTTAATGTTTTAACAGGCATTTCTGGTGGCACTTCACCAACAGATAATACGGCTACACGGTTCATGACTTTCGATAACGATTGCGCCAATAACGGACGTAACTGCGGTATGGTGAGCAAGACGGGTGTATCAATATCATGGGCCGATGAAGCTTCATTAAAACGCATCACAAAACGTTGCCACTGCTGAATTTCCAAAGGCAACATCGAAGCCCCGCCATCTTGCCCCACACGCTCCAACATAGTTTGCTCTAACTCGCCTTCAAGCGTGAAAACGGATAGTTCACCTTGTTCATTCACATAACGCTGTACAATGCTGCGCCCCATACGATGCCGAACCATTTCCACTAAGTTTCCTATCTCACGCTGCTCGGTCATGCCATCAGAGAGAGTCTCAATAATCAAAAGTAAATCGCGTACAGGTACCCATTCAGATAATAGTGCGCGTAATACATGTTGCAATACACCCAATGACACCTGTGCAGGCACAATATCCGCAATTACTTTAGGGTAACGCTCTGCTATGCCATCAACCAACTCTTGCACTTGCGCACGATCCAACATTTCATAGGCATGCCGACGCAGAATCTCTGTAATATGTGTAACAATGACGGTTGGTGCTTCCACAACCGTATAACCAGATAATTCCGCTTGCTGGCGTTGTTCGTTAGAAATCCACAAAGCAGGCAAGCCAAATGCTGGCTCTTGCGTCGCAATTCCCTCAATAGCTTGCCCTGCCACCTGCCCTTCCAATGCCAATAAATGACGCGGCCGAATCTCGCCACGCCCCACTTCAGCACCCCGCACCAATACACGGTAATCACCCACACCCAATTGCAAATTATCCTTGATGTGAACAGGTGGAAGCACAAAACCAACCTCTTGGGTCATTTGACGACGCAATGCCTGCAAGCGCCCAAGTAGACCGCCATCACGCCCAGCTTCAACAAAGTCAATCAATCCATAACCGACTTCTAATCGAATCGGATCAACAACCAATAAATCAGACAATGCTTCTTCCGCAGGTTTTTCAGGCTCAGCAAGTGCCGTATCCGAAGTGTCAGGAAGAACAGCAGCTTTCTCTTTCTCACCCATCAGTAAATACCAACCACTCAAACCCAACCCTATCGATATGAATAGAAAGGGAATAAATGGCATGCCTGGCACAAGCCCAATAAAGAATAATGCGCCTGATGCAATGAGATGTACTTTTGGATGCTGCGTAAATTGCACTGTAATTTCTTCCGACAAATGCTCACTGCCACCAGCACGCGTAATCACAATGCCTGCCGCAGTTGAAATCACCAAAGCTGGAATTTGGGACACCAAACCATCACCAACCGTCAACAGACTATATACTTGCACCGCATCGTTCATGGCCATGCCTTGCTGCATGGTGCCAATAATTAAGCCTGCAATAAGGTTAATTGCCGTGATAATCAAACCTGCCACAGCATCACCACGCACAAACTTCGCAGCACCATCCATAGAACCAAAAAACTCTGCTTCACGCGCTACAGCAGTGCGTCGTTCACGTGCCTGCGTCTCATCAATCATACCTGCATTCAAATCCGCATCAATCGCCATTTGTTTGCCTGGCATAGCATCCAATGTAAACCTTGCTGCCACTTCAGCAATACGTGTGGAACCTTTGGTAATCACAACAAAGTTAATCAATACAAGAATAATAAAGATGATAATACCCACAACCGTATTGCCACCCACAACAAAATTGCCAAAGCCTTCAATCACATGCCCAGCCGCGCTCGTCCCTTCTTGGCCATGCAATAAAATCAAACGTGTGGTTGCTACATTCAATGCCAAACGAAAAAGTGTTGTAAGCAAGAGTAAGGCGGGGAAAATAGAGAAATCTAAAGGTCTTAATACAAAAATTGCAGTTAAGAGAATCAGAACCCCAATAGCAAGGTTGGCTGCCAACAAAGTATCCATTAGCCATAAAGGCAGTGGCACCATCATAATCAACAGAACAATCAACACGCCCACAGCCAACAATACATCGGTGTGTCGCATCATACTCTGCAATTTCAATACTGCTGTTGCCTGCATATTTATATAACCCTTCTTTTATACTGTTCTGGGGCCACGTATGCGATAAATCTCTGCAAGAATAACCGCAACGGCCTCAAACAAATCTTCAGGAATTTCTTCCCCGACCTTCACACTCTTGAACAAGGAACGTGCCAAAGGTTTATTTTCACGAATGGGGATTTTATGTTCTCGTGCAATTTCACGAATTTTCTCGGCAACTTTACCTTTACCCGATGCCACAACTTTCGGTGCAGAAGTCCCTGTCTCATCATATTTAAGAGCCACTGCAATATGTGTAGGATTGGTAATAATCACATCAGCTTTGGGCACATCTTCCATCATTCGGTTGCGTGCTTGTTCCATCTGAATTTGGCGAATTTTTCCTTTGAGTTGAGGATCGCCTTCACTTTCTTTATTTTCATCGCGAATTTCTTTTTGTGACATTTTAAGTGATTTGGCATGCTCCCAGCGCTGATAAATCACATCTGCCAAGGCAATCGTGAAAAATAAAAATGCCACAATTCCAGAGATTTGAAGGCTTCCTTGCGCCAATAATTTGGCGATATCACCCGTACTTTGACGAGGTGCCGCTAGAACTTCTGGAAATAAATCTACCAAAACAAACCAACATACCGATGAAATAATCACTAGCTTCAAAATCGACTTTACAAATTCTGCCAATGATTTACTCGAAAAAAGACGCATAAAACCTTTCATTGGACTCACTTTTTCAAATTTCGGTTTTATGGTTTCAAACGTAAAAACAGAGCCAGTCACTAAAAATGCAATCAACATTCCAAGTAACATCACAGGTATTGCCAAAGGTAAGACCATCATGGCCATATCAATGGATAACGATGCTAAGAGCTCCTGCATACCTTTGGGTGAGAAATCCAACACCACCTTTCCTGCCAAATATTTTTTTGTTAAATCCATCATATATGACACAAGCCATACCCCAAGACCTGTCGTGGATAATGAGGCAATCAATAAAAATGATAGTGCCGTAGATGGTTCTTTACTCGATGCGACCTGCCCTTTTTTACGCGCATCTTCAATACGCTTTGGCGTGGCATCTTCGGTTTGTTGGCTTTTATCTTGGTCGTCAGCCACCTTTAAGACTCCGCATCATGGCTGGTAACTGATGGCCTAATGAAATAAATGCATCATAGGTCAACGAAATGATACTTGGCATGGACAGTGCAAAAACAAGTAAACCCAAACCCACCGTTAAAGGAAAACTCACAAAAAACACCTGAATTTGTGGCACAGCACGCGAGACCAAACCCAAAGCCACATTAACAAAAAACAATAATAATAGGACTGGAGCAACAAGACGCAATGCCAACACAAACATCTGTGCTGCTGCATCATTTAAACCACTCCAGCCACCAAACGCCCAAGCATGCCCAATCGGTAAAATGTCAAAAGAGTCCGATAGTGCCAATAAAAATGCATGATGCGCTCCAGCACCCAGCCACAATAACATCGCCAAAACACTGGCTAACTGCGCCGTAATCGCGCCTTGTGCTGAGGTTGCAGGGTCAAACACATTGGCAATCGCCATACCCATTTGGAAGCTCATGACTTGCCCTGCAAATTGAACAGCAGAAAATATAAGATTTGCCAATAACGCCAAAATACCGGCCAAAATCATTTCCTGCGCAGCCAATAAAATAAACACGATTGGTTGGGGTGAAATAACTGCAACAGAGGGCGACACAACGGGGTATAAAAGAAATGTAATCAATGCAACCAAACCTGCTTTTACAGGTGATGGCACAAGATTATGCCCCAAAACAGGAATCAAGATCACCAATGCACCAACACGCAGAAGTATCAACAGTGCAATCATCACATCCTGCATTTCTAGCATCGGAAATAACATTAGATGTTACAATCCATCATAGCTTTTTTTAATGAATCAACATGGGAATACTAGCAAACACATGCTGCGTATAAGTCACCATTTTCTCAATCATCCACGAGGAAGCCAAAACTAGAACCAAAAATACGGCAATAATTTTTGGCACAAATGTTAAAGTCATTTCTTGAATCTGTGTTACCGCTTGAAACAGCGAGATTAATACCCCTACGACCAATGCCGTTATCAGCATAGGCATGGATAACCACAATATCATTTTTAGTGCTTCGACACCTTGAACAACAACCATATCAGGACTCATAAGCTTCCTAGAGCAATATACGTACCACATTTTCTATCGCTTGATGATCAGCTCGTTATAATGAGTAAACCCATGATACAAGCCTATCTTCAAACAATCTCAAGGCTGGCACTGATTCATTATTCAACAATCAACATCTTATTTTGAAACTGGCAATATATTTGCTTCTATATTTACCTGGAAAAATTTTATTAAATCACAAACTTATTAAGGATAATTCTTTTGAATAAAGTTATGCTTGCACGCCAACCTATTTTTGATGCTCATCAAAAGACTTATGCTTATGAGCTGTTATACCGTGGTGAGAGCATGGATATTGATGATGATGCCATGACATCCACGGTTTTAAGCAACACACTCAATCGTTTTGGCATCGAAAAAATGACACATGGCAAAGTCAGCTTTATCAATCTTTCCAAGTCATTTCTACTCAGTGACCTACCCGACATTCTTCCACAAGATGCAACCGTTTTAGAAGTGTTAGAAGATGTGCCAGCCGATAAAGAAGTTATCGCAGCCATTCAGCACTGGAAAGAGCAGGGGTTCACGGTGGCATTGGATGACTTCATCAGCATTACATCTGATCATATGAAGCTCTTGCCTTATGTTGATATTGTAAAAATTGATATTCTCGACTGTGTGGAGCCTTTAGATGTTGTTGTACAAGAAATCCGCAAATTTCCTATAAAACTTTTGGCTGAAAAGGTGGAAACATACGAGGAATATGAACTTTGCAAGAAACTTGGCTTTGATTATTATCAAGGCTATTTCTTTAGCAAACCTACGGTGATCATTAATAGCCATACATTGGAAACCAGTAAGTCTCAGCTATTGCAATTATTAAGCCGTGTTTTGGAAGCTGAAAGCCCCAAGGAACTCGAAACTGATATTGCCCATGATATCACGCTGTCATACAAGCTACTTTGTTACATCAACTCAGCATCTGTCGGCTTAAAAAAGAAAATCGACTCTATTGGTCATGCCTTAACATTGCTCGGCTTAAAGAAACTGCGCGCATGGATTTCCATGATGCTAATGGCTTCCTTATCAACAGGAAAGCCAGATGCCCTGCTCGCCCTTTCATTTACGCGTGGACGCTTCTTGGAACAACTCGCCCTAGCCAAACAAGATGACAAACATAGCAATGATTATTTCATACTGGGTATGTTTTCTTTATTGGATGCCTTCCTTGACCAAGATATTGGGCATGCCGTTGAATCTGTAACATTACCCAAGCTTGTCTACGAAGGTTTGCTAAACAACGCTAGTAAAGCGAACTGTCACTTACGTTTGATTCAAGCTTTGGAACAAGGTGATTGGACTCAAGTCGATACATTATGTGATACAGTCGAGGTTGATAGCGAGCAAATTATGTCACTTTATACTGAATCCATTCAGTGGTCTGATGAGAGGCTTGCCACAATTCATTCGCTGTCAGCATGACTCATATTTAGATATTGGGAGAAACGTTTTAATGTCCAGTATTTTGTCCAAAATTTGTGGTTTCTTCACAAAAAACAAATCTAAAACAACAACATCATCATCCAAAGAAATGCCCAAAACAGTATCAAGCAGCGCATTCGCTTTCACCACCACCCTGGCTTGGGTGATATAGAAAGTGTGCCAAAAGAAATTCGCAAAGAAGTCTTAGCTGTTTATCTGGCTGACTTCTTGGCCATTCATTTTGATTTTGCGGGTGGCAATAAATTATTGGTTGAGCCCCATCCCAGCTTTGCGCCTTTGCTGAAAACATGCTTAAACAAAGTTGCCCATGATAAAGCGGTTAGTAAAGAATTGTGGCGAATAAAAACCATAGAGTTTTAATCTATTTTCCCAAATGCAGTTTGAGTGAATATGCAAACATTCACGAAATCATCAATATAAAATCGCGACTCGCATTGATTCGAAGAGCTCTAGAAGGTAAAAGATATATCCCTATTTAAAGCTCTGTAATAGTGATGCTGTAATTAAATGCCAGCCATCAACCAATACAAAAAGAATAATCTTTAAAGGCAGTGAAATCATCACTGGCGGCAACATCATCATCCCCATACTCATAAGCACGGATGCTACAACCAAATCCAACACCACAAATGGAATATAAATCAAAAAACCAATCTCAAAAGCCGTACGCAGCTCACTAATCACAAAGGCTGGAATCAACACATACATGGGCGTTTCACTTGAGCTTTTGGGTTTTTCCAAGTGTGCCGCATTAAGAAATAACAACAAATCATCTTCACGTGTTTGCCTAAGCATAAATGATCGTAGCGGTGCCTTGGCTTTTTCAAAGGCTTGGGATTGGGATAATTCCTCCGCCAGATATGGTGTAATCGCATCAGCGTCAATTTTTTGCCATACTGGCATCATAATAAAAATGGTCATAAATAACGCCAAACCAACAATAATCTGATTCGGCGGACTTTGCTGTGTTCCCATTGCCTGACGCAAAAAAGCAAATACGATAATAATACGTGTAAACGATGTCATCATCACCAAAATCGATGGTGCCAATGTTAATACGGTTAAAAATGCCAGTATTTTAAGCCCTGTAAACCAATCATCGGGGTTATTTCCTTGCCCCAAACTAAGTGAAAGCGTTGGAATATCGGCCGCCCATGTTACTTGTGGCAAAAGCAGTAAGACCAAAAGAAGAAGTCTAATCATCTAATGTTTGCACCTTCATTTCAGAATCTTCAATAGACTCTGCCTCAAATGATTCAATCAAATTTACACCCTCCGCAGAAGATGTTGATAAAATGTAGTGTTTATTACCATGCTGTACTTCGATAAGGCTATGCCGCGAATCCAACGACAAGCGTTGCAGCACACGCATATTGGATGTATTACTTGATAAGGTGTGACTCTGAAATCGCTTCATGCCCCACACAAATAATGCAAACAATGCCAAAACCCCTGCCAAAGCAGCAATGGATTGTAGCAACATCATCGTTAAACTTTGCTCCATCAGGCTAACTCAAGCTTCGAATGCGCTCACCAGAAGGTACAATATCCACAATGCGCACACCCAGTTTGCCATCCGCAGAGACCACTTCGCCACGTGCAAACACTTGCCCATTGGCTAAAATATCAACTTCTGCATCAGCCTCTTTTTTTAAATCAACTACAGTTCCACGATTTAATCGTGCCACCGCATGCAACGGCATTTCCACGCGCCCTAATTCCACGCTAACTTCCAATGGAACATGCATAATCGCATCCAAGTTAGGGCGTGCGATATCCTGCTGCTCAACCTCGGTATTCGTGTCATTCGCATCGCTCATGATGCACCTCCGTGTATCTTATGAATAAGTTCAGCAGCTAGCATGCCATCTTGACTACCCGCTTGTGCCTGAAACATCGGCATGTCATCAACCCACAACATACTTGGTTCAGATTCACTGACTTTTAAAGGTAAATAATCACCTGACGATAGACTTAGAAATTGCCCAACATTCATTTCGCACTGCCCCATCTCTAAACGCATGGTGATAGGGACATCATTCAAAGCGACCTGCAATCGTTGTTCCCATTCCTGATCCACAGATGTCGGTTCATCACTCATGGTTGAGCGTAAATTGTCCAACATAGGTTCAAGAAATGTTCGTGGGTAATGCAAAGCAAACATGCCCTTCACATCCTCATTCAATTGAATTTCAAACTGCATCGAAAAGCATGCATCATGCGCGCTTGCTACCGACAAAAACTGTGGGTCTGTATCGATTTTAAATAATACAAAATCTAGAATCGTGACTGGTTTCCATACCTTTTCTAGATGCATTTCTAAACTCTGAGCAATACGTTCAGACAGGCTTTTTTCCACGGGAGATAAATCAATAATATCCTCTCCGTAAACTTCTCCATTACCCCCCAACATAGCATCCACGTGTGCTACAATGAGGGATAAATCAAAACTCAACATCATCCGTCCAAAGCCCTCCGCCGAATATGCAAAAAATACCTGCGGTTCTTCCGTATCAATGACATCACTATAAGGTACTTGGTTCATACTCTGGAAAGTTACCGTGACATCACGATTAAACGTATCCGACCACTGCTCCTTTAAAGCCTCAGCCATACGCTCTTGCAAGTTAACAAATAACGGATAACGCGCTGGACCATCACCTCCAGCACTCTCAAATGAAAAATCCTCAATAGTTTCAGGTTGTTTTAGGGGTGGTAGCGTTGCAAAAAGGGCTTCAACAGTCTCTCCTGGTGCAACACTTGCCACCAAAGCTTCAATCTCTTCAGGCTCAAGTATGGGTTTTGCCTGTGCTTCTACACCAGCATCTGCCATATCTGCATCAGCATTCGCATCATCTGTCATTGCGATACAAAGTCAGTAAAAAACATTTTCTTCACAGGTTTATATGGGGGGAACCCTTTGTTAATACGGAAAACCAATTCTTCCTTTAGGGCTGTCTTACCTGCTGGTGTCTTAATATCATCAAACTTTTTGCCTGATATAATCGTAATAATTTTATCCTTCACCGTTGCCAAACCAACTGTAGAGCTTAATCTCACTTTGTCTTCTTCGGTGCGCAAAATAAGCAATATTTTAGTACGTAAAAAACGACCGTTATCCGCCAAATTAATGGTGAGACCATCAATTTCCATTTCAATAGGTACAGCATCAGGGTCTTCAACCTCTGCTTCAGGCAGTTTGGTTTCCGCAGTTTGCGTCGGCGCTGTATCAGTAGCTTCCGTAGGCTGATTATTTTGTAACAATGTCCATGCTACAAAACCACCCACACCTAAAACCAATACCAACAATACCGTATTGATAATCGGCAATAAACCACCTGATGATTTTTTCTCTTCTTTTTCCTCATCAGCCATTTGCATACTCCTTCATATTTTATCTGTTTTTTCACACATACAGCAATGCCATATTATTTGTACAAAACAATCTCAACCCGTCGATTACGACTACGCCCAAAAGGTGTTGCATCGGTCGAAACAGGGCGCGACGGTCCATAACCTGCCAATGACAAACGCGATGAACTTACGCCTTCTTCCTCTAAGATACGCAAGACTGATGCCGCACGTGCCAATGTCAGACTCCAAGGGTCTTGATAGCGACTATCTAGGATGTATTTAAAGTGTGTATCTGAATGTCCATTCACTTGAATTTTACCAGGTGACACTGCCAACATACTTGCAATTCTTCGCAATGCTTTGATGTTTTCAGGCTTAAGCTCTGCAGAACCCTCATCGAACATCACTGCATCATTAATCCGTAAATACAAACGATCTTTGACAATCACACCTTTCACTTTATGCTCTAAGGTACTGTTTTGTAATACAACATGACTATTTTGACGCATGGCTAACATCAATTCTCGCGGCGTAACTGCGCGCTGTAGTTCTGAAGGTGGAATTAAATTAATTTCAGTTCTTTCACCAGCATTTAACACCGATACGGCTTTTTGAAAATATGTCGAAATGTCCTGCAAACCTGTTTGATCCAACGTAGACATCGATACCAACAAAATGAAAAACGTCAGCATCAAACTCACCAAATCTGCAAATGTTGTCATCCATGCTTCTGGGTCAGGCTTGTAAACAACAGGCCATTTCTTTTTCCTAGCCATATCAGAAACCTCTCTTCGGTGGTGCTACCGCAGCCCGATCACCACCCGATAAGCGGACACCGCTCTTATTCTCAGGGTTGGCTGTAACAGGTCTAAATTTCAAAGTTATTTCCACACGTCGACTCAAGTCTGGATGGTTAGGAATCGGATGTTTATCTCCCATACCCGCCACAATCATACGAGTATTGGCAACGCCACGCTTGGACAAAGCATGAAAAACACTCATGGCACGTGCCGCAGACAACTCCCAATTCGATGGGTATAAGGAACTGTTCATTGGCTTATCATCCGTATGCCCTTCAATACGAATTTCAATTACTTCGGGACGAGAAAAAATAGCCGCCAACTTATCCATCAAAGGTTTACTTTCAGGTGATAAATCAACATGACCAGATGCAAAAGCAATCCTCTCTGGAAGCCGAACACGCACTTTATCTTCACCCAATGGAATCGCATTCATACCATCAACTCCCAACGCCTTCGACACCTCCGTCAATTCTTTGGCGGTTCGTTTGGGCGCACGAGAGCCTTCAATAATATCACGAGCAGGCATAGCTGGTCCTTTGCCTTGAGCAAGGTTTGCCCCTTTCTCCAAGGGACTGAATGTCCCAGCCAATGAACCCAATGCTGCTAATCGTTTTTCTTCCACAATCACCGCCATTGATGTTAGCAAAATAAAGAATGCTAACATTTGCATCATCAACTCAAGAAATAAGGCTGCTCCAATATCCTTGGGAGGATCAATGGGATTCGGTTTTTTATCTCGTTTAGCCATGATTTAATCGAACGCGGACACACGTTCCTTGGGAGGTAAATAGCCAAGTAGCTTCTGCTCCATTACACGCGGGTTTTCACCGGCTACCAATGATTGGATACCTGTTAAAATAATTTCTAGCACCAACATCTCTTCCGTACTGCGTGTTTTTAACTTACCTGCCCATGGCAAGAATAAAATATTGGCTAACAAAGCCCCGTAAAATGTGGTTAATAATGCCACAGACATCGATGGTCCAATGGATGACGGATCCGACATATTGGATAACATCAATACCAAGCCCACCAACGTACCAATCATACCCATGGATGGCGCGTAAGTTCCGCAAGCAGTCAACATATCTGCGCCTTCAAGATGTCGACCCGATATTTTATCCATTTCCATATATAAAATATCTTCTATTTCAGAAGGCTCCTGACCATCAATTGCCATTTGCAGACCTTTGACCATAAATTCGTTTTCGATATCACCAACTTTACTTTCCAACGCCAAAATGCCGTCTTTACGAACCACCTGCGCCAACTCAACAAGCTCAGCAATCACATCCTTACCTGCCTGAACTTTGTACATAAATGTCTTAAGAATAATACCAATCAGTCCAATAACCTTTTGCAATGGGTAACCAACTAGAATAACCCCAATGGTTCCCCCAACCACAATCATCACAGATGGAACATCCACAAACCCCATTAACCCATCGCCAATGGCGAATCCAACCAAACCAAATGCAACTAAAATACCTATGACTGTTGCTATATCCACGTTTTCCTCCTGCTAGAAAAACACCTTCAAGGTCATTTCCCACATCAATATACTAATATTTTATAATCTGTATCGAATACCTAGCAAGAAGCATGCAACTTTTATTTTCTATATTTTCACAATACATCACTGACACCCCACAAATAAAAAACACCCGCCATAAGGACGGGTGCCATTTTTATTTCAAAGAAAATGCTTAGATGACTTAACGTTTAATTTGCATCAACGATGAAAGCATCTGGTCGGTGGTCGTAATAGTTTTGGAATTCGCTTGATAACCACGTTGAATAACAATTAACTTCACAAATTCACCTGCCAAATCCACATTGGACTGCTCCAAACCAAACGGTGTAATCGAACCCATACCACCATTACTTGGTTTTTCCAGAACTGGTGAACCTGAAGCAATAGTTTCCTGCTGTAAGTTATTACCTATATGAGACAGCACCGATGGGTTCGGAAAGTTTGCCAGTGCTACCTGGAACAATCCACGCCTCTGACCATTCGTAAATGATCCAAATATTCTCCCTGTTGAATCAGTTTCGAGCTTATCAAGGAAGCCTGCCGCAAAGCCATCAGTTTTCATTTCACGTGTCGCAAATGAACCTGCCATCTGAATAGTACCATTTAAACCAGTACCTACCTGAGGAGTACCAATCGTAAGTGAGCCTTGGGCGTCTGTTGTTATAGCATCCCCAAAGTTAAAGCCCAGCGTACTAGCTACAGCGCTACCCCATGGGAAATTCGAGGCTCCTACTAAGGTTTCACTATTTAAAGCACCCGCTGTATCATAGCTAAGTGTGCCCTGGGCTCCAATAAAGGTTGTTCCAGCAGTACCTGCAGCAGTCGTCGCGCCAAATGCATCTGCAGACCCCGTTGTAATCTCGCCTCCATCAACACCCGCATACCAATTCCATTGATTTGCAGCGGTTTTAACGTAATAAGTATTCACTGAATGCTGTTGACCAAGCGAATCAAACACATTCACTTGTGTTTTATAATTATATGTTGTCGGAGATGCTGGATCAAAGTTGCCTTGCGCACCAGAAACTGAACCTACAATCGGAGTAGCATTTGAATCCAAAGAAACGCCCACATTTATAATTGTTGTCGGGCTCGCTTGGGCTGCTAAGTTAGAAAATGTAATATCCTTAACATTGCCAACTGCCTGCTGTGTCGCACTATCCAACCCCCAACCTTGTACAACAAAGCCTTGCCCATCGATCAAATTAGAATTTTTATCCAAAAAGAATGCGCCTGCACGCGTATACGATGTTTGACCACTGGCTGGATCTTTCAGCGCAAACATTCCTTTACCATTAATCGCCATATCGGTCGGATTCGTTGTATTTTGAATCGACCCCTGCTGTGAATCACGTGTAATTTGTCCAATACGCACGCCATTACCCACTTGATTAGCAATATTGGAACGTGTCACACCTACCGTTTGTGATAACACATCTGAAAACACCACATTTTGCGATTTAAACCCCAATGAGTTCACATTGGCAATATTATCGCCAACCACACGTACCGCTTCACCAAACGCTGATAATCCACTGGAACCTGTAAAAAGCGCATTATAAATACCCATAACTTTCTCCTTTAACCTATGTAATTTGTTAACTACTTATAAACTAACTGCTGTCACATCTTGTAGACTTGCAGGGATACCACCCACCATGAGCTGTGCTGAACCAGAAGCTAAACGAACCGAGTCCACCAAACCTGAACGTTGAATATTAGCTGCTATATTAGTCCCTTGTGCATCAACAGCGCTTATATCAAGCGTATAAGTGCCTAAAGGCGCTGCCGCACCCACATCATTCAAGCCATCCCAACTCATGGTGTTCATACCTTGTGCCATTGGGCCCATATTCATGGTACGAATAGCATTACCAGCACTATCACGCACCACGACCTGCACAGCTGCAGCATTGACAGGTAAATCCGTTGAAAAACTAGGATTACTACCACTATATTGTATGGTATTCTGATTCACCGTGACCGTACGCCCCAAGTATCCCGCCGATGCAGTATCCAATGGGCTTGAGCCCGTCGAACCAGACACGCCATTTCCAGCAATCTGCTTCAGCCATTTGTTAGTACTCGTTTGTTGTTCCACCATATTAAACTGTGCCAATTGCGAAGACATTTGCGTTGGATCTGACGGCTTCAAAGGATCCTGATTTTGCATCTGAGCAACCAGAAGTTTTAAGAAAATATCTTTTTTCCCCAAATCTTGAGTGGTGGTGTTTGATGCTGTATTGGCTGCTGTAGTTGCAGTGCCTACTTGTAATGCCATATCATGCTCCTCATACTTATATTCAAAATCATGCTAAAATACTTAAACTTCCATCGTCAGCCATATTCACGCCCATATGTAACGGTGTTTCCAATGGCATAACGTTCTCTAACTCGCCGTGACTATTCATGTGCTCCATACGCGCTACATCATGTGATGCTTTTCCATCACTCTGCTGATGCGAATTCATGTCCATAGTGAAGCCTGAAAGATTCAAACCTTGATCCGCCAACGCTTGACGCAATTGCGGTAGCTGTTGATCCAATACCTGACGTGAAGACTGCTGATCAACGATTAAATGAACCTGGATTTGTTTTTGGGCATCGGTTTGTAAACTCACTTGAATTTTCCCCAATGTTGCTGGCTCTAACATCAAGTCCAATTTCACCTTGCCATCTTTTGCCGCTTTGGAAATTTCAAGCATGGCATCACTTGGTTTAAAGGATGCGGCACTGCGATAAGCCATTTGCATCGCGAAATCATTACGCGTAGCTCGCGCATCTCGGGTAGAACCATTCCCCATCAATAATTCTGCTGCCGAATGCCCCATACCACGATCATCACCTGACATATTGGCATCTTTACCATTCGCCGATGCCATGATGGCTTCTGGCTGAATGTTCGACATCACTGATGCAGAATTTTGCGGTTGCACACCTAAGATTCCAGAACGATGTGCCGCAACAGCTTTAAGTGATGCCTTCACTTCGGAAACCTTTTCTGCTGCATCTAACCCATGTTGAAACGAACTATCTTTAATCTGCTTGGTTTGAGCTTGGTGAAGATCATACATTTGACGATTATTGACTTGATCTTGCGACATTACTTTAACATCATCATTAGCATTTGCCGCAGATGCTAATGATACAGATTTAGCAGAGGTCTCTTTATTACCCTTCATCTTATCTTTAAGGTCTGCTACATCAAGACCATCACGTTTAATTAATTTCGATATATCAGTACCATTATCAAGCCCATCCACATCTTTCAAAGAAAAACGCCCTTGGGCAACTTGCTTATCAGATGATGTTCCCACTGCTTTACCATCAGTAACCAATGCTTCAGCAACCTTTTTTTCTACCTTATTCTGTCCGACTTCTGATTTCTTTTGCTCTGCAGTTATCTCTTTTTTGTTCACTAGCCGTTGAGTATCTTTTACCAAATGAGGGGATTTTTCTGCCACTTGAGTATCTTTTACCAAATGAGGGGATTTTTCTGCCACTTCAGTATTTTTGTTATTCTTACTTACAACCCCTGCAAGAAGCTTCTCTTTAGCTTCCTGCCCCCCAACTTTCTTGATGACTGATTGATGTGACTCTTGTTGGAAAACACCCAAGCCAACTTCTACATCTTTTTGTAACTTCTTGGTGTCGTCAACAACAAGGTTCTCTTTATTCAAACTATTTTTCATCTCTCCAGCATGCTTCTCCAGAGCTTTATTATTCGAGGTATGTGATAATGATTTGTTTAAAGACAATTTTCCTTTTGCATGCTCGCCTTTGCTGGTTTTATCGGCAACATCCACTTTTAACAAAGCCTTCGCCTTACCTGCCGCATCCGCACCCTCTGATACTTTAAGTAATACTTTTTTCAATCCATTTGCGGCAAGTGCTTTACCCGATGTTTTCTCACTATTACCGTGCAAGCCAGATTCAGCTTGTTTAATATGTTTTTGAAATGATGTAATCAACTTCGCAAAAGCACCACCTTTAGCGCCGCCTTTGCCGGTCTTAGCTGCTTTAAGCAACGAGCCAGCAACACTGTCTTGTGTATGTATTGTTTGATTCACCATGCGCTAGATAGAGCAGGGTTTGTGCCATATGAATTGTTCTTATATTTCAATAGCTTGCAAATATTACAATGCCAGATAAGGGAAAAATATACCCTATCACTCGGCAATATTTTCCACCGTAAGTATTGGAAATATGTGTGCTTACTGAACTTATGCGAGTTTATTCATAGAAGTTGCACTTGAGAGTTGAATCCGCGTTGCTCCGTGGGATTACACCAGACTGACGGGCGGGCGACGATGGATTGCACAGTGGCAGTTCTCAAACACCCCGCCTTAAAACGATTGTGCGAAAAGCATCCAGAGGTAGGCATGCGTTTACTGATGAAACTTGGGCATGATGTGAGTGAAAACCTGCGTATGGCGGATGAAAAACTCAGGCGCCTAGCTACCTGAAATGCTTTGTCTACAGGTAAGAAAATACGATGAGTAAACGAAACGGGAGTAGGCTTTTATAATTTGATATTGCACTTACGAGTTGAATTCAGGGATAATTATACACCGCTTGCATATAATAACGCTGCTGAATTCTGGATTCATAGCCCATAACACTATCATTATTGCTTTTGTATGAAGCCTGCAGCATATCTTGCCCAACTAAGCTTATTTCAAGATCTTTGATCGGCTTCCATGCCACACGCATATCAAGTCGATGGTAGCCGTTCACAGGGCTAGTAGTGTTATCTGCCCTGAAAGGTCCCGTAAAATACAAGTTTGTATCTAGCTCAACCGTTTCAAGTGGATTTAGACTAACACCTAAATGAAAGCGATTGTGAGGATCCTGACCCAGATTGCTTCGCACTGTTCCTACTGCTTGAGCATCCTGAATAGGGTAGGGCACATAAGTCTGATGTAAATAGGTATAGGATCCTTTCAATGTAACCCATGGCTTAGGCTGATAGCGGAAATTGGCTTCAAAACCATCTCCCTTTCCATTTAATACATTGGTTAAATAGACCGGTAGAATCCCCAAAGGTCGATAGGAGCTGGCAGCACTACTATCCAACCATGTATCCAAAACACCCTTGTAGATAATTTTGAATGCTGTGACCTCAATCAGGCTATTTTTATTGGGTCGTAAACGTGCCCCCACCTCATAAGAAGTGACTTTTTCAGTTTTAGCACGCTTGGCTGGACCAATGACCTTCACCAGCATACCTGATGATCGTTTTACGTTCCATGTTAAACCATTTTCCATATCATTGGGCGTTCGTGCAGCTCGTGATGCTGAAGCCCAAATTGCCCAATCATCATTGGATGCAATCGCCCTAATGCTCGGTTGATTTATCCACTTGGTATAGGAGTTTCGTTCCATTTTAACCCCACCAATCATACGCAAATGACCATCTAACAGTGAAAGTTCGTCATTTATAAAAAATGAAGTCAGTCCCGTCATACGGTTTGGCATTTGAAATTGCGGGGTATTGTCATAGCGGGAGCGCAATCGGCGTAAATTTACTCCCACAGAAATATTTTGATTTAAAACATCAGCAACATCAACCTGAAAATCGCCGTCAAAGGTCTCTTTTTTTTCATGAATGATTTTAGTATCAATGTTAGTCTGATCATAAAGAAGCTGGGCTTTAAGCTTAATATCAGAAGTAAGCCCCTTCTCCATACGAAAAACCAAGTTTCTTCCATTAAAGTGATTTTTCCCTATATACTCTTGCCCAGCTTGGGCTGGCGTAGTTACTATAGGCATCCAAAAACCAGCGACTCCTGTTGTAATTTTATACATATCACCGTGCAAAGACATTTTTGTTGTGTCACTTGGCTCCCAATCCAAACGAAAGCCTTGCTGATTCATACGTCTAAAATCAGGGGTATCTTCACCTTTTGCAAAAACCGAAGTATTACGATTTCCGACGCCTCCATCACGGAGCTCATTCATGCCATAAACTCTATAATTCACACCGTTAAATTCTGAACTGTAGCTGATATTGCCAAAACCCTTATCTTCAGAACCACTCCCTCCACTGATTCGCAGACCTTGCGATGCCCCTGCATTCTTGGTGATGATATTAATGACTCCATTCACAGCATTAGAGCCCCAAATCGCACCACCTGGGCCGCGTACGACTTCAATTCGTTCAATATCTTCCAAAGGATAATTCTGTGCTACCCACCAAACACCAGAAAAGGTTGTGGTATAAATAGGACGGTTATCCACCATGACCAATAAAAGATCGGTAAAGAAATCTGTCTGCCCTCGTATGCCAATTTGATATTGATTCATATTGGTTTGGGAAACTTGTAATCCAGGCGCTAATCTTAATGCTTCAGGAATACTTCGCGCCCCTGAACGGCGAATATCATCATTACTGATAACAAACACGGCACCTGCCGTAGACATATACTTCTCTTCACGCTTGGAAAGACTTGTAACTTTAACATTAACAAGATCTTCAACACTCATAGAAAGAAGGTCATCAACAGAATAACGCTCTGCTGCCTCTACCTCTTTCATGAAGCTTGCCGCAATCAAAGAGCATAACATCAAATTGTATACCAATATCCGAACGCTCAACACCATCCCCTAAGCCCTAAGCCCTAAGCCTCCAAAAACACAGAACAATAATCATGCTTTTATTTGCCCACCCATACCTTAATAAACATTAAGATTATATCAAGAATATTACTACTATTGATAGCTCAATAGACGCATAGCTCAATAGACGCAAGTTCTTTATTTTCCACGTTCATTTCGATGCATAAGAATAGTGCTCAGAATCTCTTCTGGATCGATAGGTTTGGACATGAAATAATCCATCCCTGCATCAAGACACTCTTGAACGACCTCTTCCAAAGCATGCGCGCTCAGACCAATAATGGTTAAACGCGACCTATTTAGATTTTGTTCCATCGCCCTTATTTTCTGCGTCAATACAAGCCCATCAAGTTTAGGCATACCTATATCAGTCATAAGCAAATCATATGAATTGTTTTGAACCTTAGACAAGGCATCTTCGCCATTATCAACGACATCCACATGTATCCCCACTTTAGAAAAGCGTTTTATCACAATACGCTGAGCAATGAAGTCATCTTCTGCTAAGAGTATGCGTAAACTTGCTGATGACTCTTCTCTAGCGGTCACTGCTACCTTGTGCGCGAGTGCTTCAGACAGCTCCAAACAAGTGCTTGAATCTATATCACAATGAACCGTCTCAGACCCAACAGGGTAAGAGGGGATATTAAATGAAAAATAGCTTCCCTTGCCTAGGGTGCTCTCCACTTGAATCTGCCCTTTCATAAGCTCCACAAAACGCTTCACAATGTTTGTTCCAAGCCCAGTACCAACATATTGCGCCTGATGATTTGTAGAGCCTTGCACAAACGATTCAAAGATATGCTTTAGATCCTCATCAGAAATGCCAATACCAGAATCTTTCACTGCAAAATACAGCTGCCCACCCTCTTCTTTTATATGAATAGAAATCTCGCCCTTTTCAGTAAACTTCACAGCATTCCCAACAAGGTTTAATAGAATTTGACGCAGGCGTGATTCATCGCCCAATATCTCTTTGGGTGCATAGTCAATATGCAACGACAGCACAACACCCTTTTCAATTGCCAACACTCTAAATGGAATCATGGCATCACAAACACACTGTTTAAGATTGAATTTCTTGCTAACCAAATCCATTTTACCTGATTCAATCTTAGCAAGGTCTAACACATCATTCACTAGGGCTCGCAATGACTTAGCCGACTGCTGTGCCAGCATAAGGTTTTCTCTCTGTTCTGAGCTCAACTGGTCGATTTCCTCACTCATTAATTTTTGAAGCCCAATAATACCATGGATCGGCGTACGTAATTCATGACTAATGGTTGAAAGAAATTCGCTTTTTGCATGATTTGCCTGTTCAGCCTGCATAAGCGCTTGATGTAGTTTGGTTTCAGAGTCAGCCAATTTACGCTGTAGTTTCCTTACTACCAATAAACTTGATAGTAATATACCTATCATAATCAATAATATATTAATGATATCTGCATCTTTATGTTCAATCAATTCACCCAAATCAAACTCAATGTAAATCATGCCCACGGGCAGACCTTTATGAAAAATGGTTCGATTTAATTCGAGGTGATTATCCTTATACAAGGACTCTTGGGCTTGGTGTTGTAACGCAAGCGACATATCTACTTGAGGGGAAGCAGCTAGAATTTCTCCCTCTATATTCAAAATTTGAAGTTTAGAAATGTCGCTGCGATTGTCTTTAAATTGTGTGATCAGTGTTTGTGCCAATTTCTTATCAGAGAACATTAAAGCTGGTTTTATAGCCATGCCAATCATATCTGCTTGTTTTGAATACATGTGTTCAGCTTGCTTCTCAAGTGTAACCCGATCATAAGCCATCCAAATTAGAGCAATAATGATAAACGCAATGCTAAAGGATATTGTAATGAGCTGTTGTAGCCTTCTTGAAGAATGTTTGTTTGACTGTTTCATGGCTTATTCTCTACAATTTCAGCCATCTGCAATAACTGGGAACTTACGTATAGATTAGCACGTTTAATCGCTTCCAAATTAATACGGAATATTATTTTATCATTATCACGATTCAATTCTATCATCCCTCCTTGCTCTGCAAATCCAGGAATGTCAGAGATTGTTAATACAGGTTTGTTGGATAATAAATTGAGTATCTTGGTTAAACCTTCACGCTCAGAGCTATCAATGAATAAAGCTTGGCTATCTGTAATACAAGAAGGCATAACGCATGCTCGCGCATTTAGTCTTGCGCCAAGTGCCGGTTTTTGAAAGGATTTCCCATTAAGAATTTTAAGTAAATCTCTATTACCCAAAATAGAAAGGTTCATGCGTTTATTTGCTGATGTTGTTTGGGTTAATGGCCACTCTGTAAAACGAACAAAGTTAAAAATATAAACGGCTTTAATTTTATCTTCGTAGACAATAGGCGATGATTCACTAGCAAGCAGTGCAGGCGGTAACAAGCAAAAGCATACAAAAAAAGCAAGCGTTCTATAACTAATTCGAGCATCCTTCAGGCTCCACGAAAAACGCTTCACTAATGTTGCAAAGCTCGCAAGCAGTAGCTTATTGAAGCTATAGGGTTTCATAAGAATATCTAACAACTGCCTCAACACCCCAATAATGTAACAAAATAACTCAAATTAAAAAGTAATATAAGTATATTACAACTTATATTCATTTTCTATAGCATAAACATGCTATTAAATTTTCCATGCCTAGAAATAGCACAGCCTTTAATTTGCATATCATGATTGTTGAATGATGAGTGATGTAATTGAGGGATAGCCCTTCTATAGTAGAATATATATGCTTCGCT
Organism: uncultured Pseudomonadota bacterium; assembly: GCA_913055645.1. Taxonomy (GTDB): domain Bacteria; phylum Pseudomonadota; class Zetaproteobacteria; order Mariprofundales; family Mariprofundaceae. The sequence continues at coordinate 50,564 of CAJXLC010000007.1, forward strand.
TCTATGAAGAAACTCCCAATTTCCTTTAGCCATTTTTTAGCTTCCTGCATCAACTATATGTACAATCTGTATGTACAGGCAAGAGCCAACCTTTGCTCTATTTTTGGGAAATTGTTGCTATTGTTGAAGGAAAGAGAAATTGGTGGAGCCAGACGGGATCGAACCGTCGACCTCTACGCTGCCAGCGTAGCGCTCTCCCAGCTGAGCTATGGCCCCAAAACTTGCAAACATGATGCGCAAGGGGCGCGAATTTAGCCATGCACCTTTCACACTGTCAACCATACAAGCCTAAGCTATCCAAAGAGGAACTGTGAAACTATTTCGTCGAACCCTATCTGCTGATTGCAATACACCTGTCCAGCTTTTTGCTTGCCTGCGCGGCAAGAAGGAGTCCTTTTTATTTGAAAGTGCCGAAGGTGGTGAACATTGGGGACGTTATAGCATCATCGGCTTTGAGCCTGCAGCGGTTGCCGTTGAAAAGAATAACCAACTACATATTCGTTACCGTGATGGCTCACATAAAGTCTCTGATAGCGATATTCAAACGTGGTTACGCCATGAAGTGATTGCTCAGCCTGTTCCAGAAGGTGCGGATGACCTGCCTTTTGCAGGCGGTGCAGTTGGTTATTTTGCATATGATATGGTTTACCGCTTTGAGCCTGGTTTGAAATCCCATGCAGCGGATACCAATACTGCAGCATATATGATTGTCGATCGTTTCGTGATTATGGATAGCTTACATGGTGTCATGCATTTATGCGTGATGGGTGACAATGAAGCTATCGCAGACGAACAGCTTGATACGATGGAAACCACGATTGCTCAAGCCAAAGTGCCCGAAGCCATGCGTTTGGATGCCGATACCAGTCAAACCTCCGAACCTAAAGCACACATGCCACAAAAAGATTATGAGGCTATGGTTGAAGAAGCCAAAGAATATATTTTAGCGGGTGATATTTTTCAGGTCGTCTTATCACAACGGTTTTCAGCACCTTTAAGTTGCGACCCTCTCAACATTTATCGTGCAGTGCGTCATATCAATCCCTCACCTTATCTTTTTTATCTGCATGTGGATGACACGATTCTGATTGGCTCATCACCTGAAATTCTGGTGAAGAAAGAAGCTGACAAAGCTATTGTTCGACCCATTGCTGGTACGCGCCCGCGTGGCGCAACAGACATTGAAGACTCAGCTTTAGAAAAAGAACTGCTCGCAGATAGCAAGGAAACCGCTGAACATGTTATGCTTGTGGATTTAGGGCGTAATGATTTGGGGCGCGTATGTGAATTTGGTTCGGTCAACGTCACAGATTCCATGTGTATCGAACGCTATTCGCATGTCATGCATATTGTTTCTCAAGTTGAAGGCACACTGCGTAAGGATATTGATGCACTGGACTTACTCGCAGCAACCTTTCCAGCAGGCACACTTTCTGGCGCACCAAAAATTCGAGCCATGCAAATTATTCATGAACAAGAATCTGAACCGCGAGGTCCTTATGGCGGCTGTATTGGTCATATTTCTTTTGGTGGTGAGGATATGGATACAGCAATTATTATTCGTACCGCTGTCATTCAAGATGACACCATTTATGTGCAGGCTGGTGCGGGTATCGTAGCTGATTCTGTGCCTGCCACAGAGCATCAAGAGTGTGTGAATAAGGCAACTGCTATGTTCCGTTCAGTCACGCTGGCACAGTCCCAAAACAAAGGGCAAAAAGACAAAGGACAAGCATCATGAGCATCCTCGTTATTGATAATTACGATTCATTTACATTCAATTTAGTGCAATATTTAGGCGAATTGGGCGAAACCCCACTCATTTATCGCAATGATCAAATCACCATTAATGAAATCCGTAAACTTGCGCCTGCTCGTATCCTCATTTCTCCAGGTCCTTGCACACCCGATGAAGCTGGCATTTCAATGGATGTGATTCGTCAGTTTTCAGGGGAATTGCCTATTTTTGGTGTTTGCTTAGGACATCAATCCATGGCACAGGTTTTTGGTGGTTCGGTGATTCGCGCACCACGTTTGATGCACGGCAAGACCAGTCCGATTGAACATAATCAGCAAGACATCTTTGCAGGCTTACCCAGTCCATTTATTGCCACGCGTTATCACTCACTCATTGTCGATGAACCATTACCTGACTGCTTAGAGCGCACTGCATGGACTGCCGAAGGTGAGTTGATGGGCTTGCGCCATAAAGAACACCCAACCTTTGGTGTGCAGTTTCACCCTGAGTCCATTTTGACCGAGCATGGACATCAAATGTTGAAGAACTTTCTTGAGGTATCAGCGTGAGTAATATTATTTTATCCGCCATCAAACAATTACAAAACGATGAGCCACTAAACCAAGCTCAGAGTGAACAAGTATTCACCGCCATCATGGCTGGTGAGGCAACATCGGCACAAATTTCGGCAATTTTAATGGGTATTTCTATTCGTGGTGAAAGCATTGAAATCGTTTCTGGTGCTGCCAAAGCCATGCGTGCAGCAGCTACCCATATCCACCCCAAGTCTAAGGGCTTGTTAGATACCTGTGGCACAGGCGGTGATGGTGCTAAAACATTCAATATCTCCACGACTGTTGCTTTGGTGACCGCTGCATGTGGTGTGCCTGTTGCCAAACATGGCAACCGTGCCATGTCTTCAAAATCGGGGGCAGCCGATGTATTAGAAGCCCTAGGCGTGAACCTAAACATTTCTCCCGAACAAGTTGCACAATGCGTGGATGAAGTGGGCATAGGCTTTTTATTCGCCCCCAATCACCACCCTGCCATGAAATACGCTGGACCTACCCGCAAAGAAATGGGTGTTCGTACAATTTTCAATTTACTCGGCCCTTTAACCAACCCTGCCGCTGCCGATTATCAAATTCTTGGTGTATTCAGCAAAGATAAAATGCCATTGGTGGCTGGTGCATTGCAATCATTGGGCATTAAACGTGCGCTTATTGTACATGGGCGTGATGGTTTGGATGAAATCACCACCACAAACATCACCGATGCACTATGGGTAGAGCAAGGTCGCTCTCCTATGCCGTTTGAAATTGACCCTGAAGCCTTTGGTATGCCTTTTGCCACTGCCAAAGCCTTAGAGGGCGATGATGCTGCAACCAATGCTGAAATCCTTCGGCATATCTTTGCAGGTAGTCAGGGTGCAGGTAGAGATATTGTGCTGCTCAATGCAGCCGCAGCTCTTTGGGTTGCAGGTAAGGTCGATGGTATTGCAGATGGTCTTTGCATGGCTGCTGAAGCTATTGATTCAGGAAAAGTCACCCATACATTGGATGCTTTGGTTGCGTTCACACAAGGAGCTTCTGCATGAGCTCTATTCTGAATGAAATTGCTACTTATAAACGTCAATGGGTCAAACAATGCAAACAACACATATCTGAGGCAGATGTTTTAAAGAAAACCAAAGACTATACGCCATTAGACTTTGCCCAAACGCTCTCTACGAAAATTAGTCATCAGCAAAATGCTGTCATCGCCGAGGTAAAAAAAGCATCGCCATCCAAAGGTATTATTCGCGATGATTTTGACCCAATAAGCATTGCCACATCCTATGAAGAAGGTGGTGCGACATGTTTGTCTGTACTCACCGATGTGAAATATTTTCAGGGTGCAGATGATTATGTTCGTGATATTCGCAAAAACGTAAACATCCCCATCTTACGCAAAGATTTCATCGTTGACCCTTATCAAATCGCTGAAGCTCGTGCTATGGGGGCGGATTGTATTCTTATTATTCTTGCCATGGTGGATGATAGCTTGGCTCATGAGCTTAATGCTGCCGCAAACGAGTTGGGACTCTCCGTGCTCCCTGAAGTCCATAATGCTGCCGAGTTGGAGCGTGCGATGGGTTTAAACACCTCATTAATGGGCATTAATAACCGCAACTTGCATAGCTTTGAAACATCCTTACAAACCACACTAGATTTACAGGCTCAAATCACATCTCAGCGCACTGTGATTACCGAATCGGGTATCTTTACACCTGACGATATAAGCTTGATGAATCATGCTGATATTTATGGCTTTTTGATTGGTGAATCACTTATGCGTCAAACAAATCCTGGGCAAGCATTAAAGGCACTCATTCGCTAAGTCCAAGACCATTTCGAACCATCAAATGTGCACCATATAGCATAAATATGCTATATACAGAACAACAGAGCCGCCTAACCTTCCACAATGATTCACATTATTGATGATGAAATATGTATCCTTGAGATACTACCTGAAGTTATAAAAAGCTTTGGTTATTCCACAAAAACTTTTTCCAGTCCTACTCTCTATTGCGAATATGCAAGCAGCCATAATTATAACCGACCTAATATAATCATCACCGATGTTAAAATGCCCAAAATAAATGGTTACCAATTAATGGCAAAGATCTCGGAAATGCACAAAGGAATAAAATTCATTGTTATGTCTGGCTACCACAACGAGCTAGACAAGCTCTCTGAATATCCACATATTTCTATAAAAAAAACCTTCAATCCAGAAGAATTGGATACGCATATTCAATTACTTATGCATGATGCTTAACAACAATTTAACCGTATTTCGCAATATGTAAACTATATGAAAACGAAAAAAGGCCGCACAATGTGCGACCCTTTTTAAATCTCTTATCTATACTAGAAAAGCCTAGCTTACGATGCAGCCATCTCTTCAGAAGCTTCTGATTCAGCAGGTTTATCAACCAATTCGATGACAGCCATTGGCGCCGCATCACCATTACGGAAGCCTGTTTTCACCATACGTGTATAACCACCGCAACGTTCTGCTGATGCTTTTGCAATGTCATCAAACAAACGATCAACAATCGGGCGATGACGTAACTTGGCTAATGCTTGACGACGTGAATGCAAATCGCCTTTTTTAGCCAAAGTAATCAACTTTTCAACATAAGGACGCATTGCACGTGCCTTAGGCTCTGTTGTTTCGATACGGCCATGTGTAATCAACGCAGTTGCCAAGTTGGCAAGCAAAGCGCTACGGTGACCAGTTGGGCGATTTAATCCGCCGTGATGTTTACGATGTCTCATCGGTAATTCCTCTTAAATCTCTTAGCAGTCAACGATTAAGCTTCAGCAGCTTCATCGTCGTCTAGTGGCGGCCAGTTTTCCAACTGCATGCCTAAACCAAGACCCATGTTTTCCAATACTTCCTTGATTTCATTCAAGGATTTGCGACCAAAGTTTGGCGTACGCAACATTTCTTGCTCACTGCGAAGAACCAAATCACCAACACGGAAAATGTCATCACTCTTCAAGCAATTCATAGAGCGAACAGACAAGTCCAAATGGTCAATTGGCTGCGCCAAAATATTTTCAATGCCATCATCAGCTACATCTTCAGTGCTTTCAACTTCCAAAGCTGTAAAATCAGAGAATACAATAAGTTGGTCTTGAATAATTTTAGCAGCTTCACCAATGGCAGCTTCAGGTGTAATTGAACCGTTGGTATCAATTTCAATAATCAGCTTATCATAGTTAGTCTTCTGACTAACACGCGCATTTTCAACACGTGTCGCTACGCGGCGAATAGGTGAATATGATGCATCTAGCATCAAAAAACCTACCGGGCGATCATCTTCAGCACGTTCTTGAGCTGGGTCATAACCAATACCCTTTTCAATAATTGCTTCCAATTTCAACACACCATCATCATTCAAGTGAGCCAAAACTAGTTCAGGGTTTAAAACTCGTGCACCTGTTGGACATTCAATATCAGCAGCAGTTACAATCGCAGGACCTTGAACATTCAGCGAAAATGTCATCGGCTCATCATCATCCATAGCAATATCAAGTTCTTTCATGGTCAACATGATATCCATCACGTCTTCACGAACACCTTTAATGCTATCAAACTCATGTGTAATGCCATCAAAGTTAACCGAAGTCACAGCCACACCTGGCAATGATGACAACAGCATACGACGCAAGCTATTACCAATAGTCGTGCCATAACCGCGTTCTAACGGTTCAAACACAATCTTAGCTGAACGACCTGGTACAATTTCACTCAGCGAAATCGAACGTGGTTTAATCAAAGCCATAATATCAACCTCACTAATTATTTAGAGTACAATTCAACAATCAATTGTTCACGAATATTCGGATCCAATTGATCGCGTGCTGGCAATTCGCGGAAAACACCTTGCAAAGTGGTTAAATCCATATCCAACCATTCAGGCAACCCACGTTGTCCTGCATCTTCAGCCGCAGCTTTCACACGTAAATGCTCTTTTGCACCATCAACAACTGCAATACTTTCACCTGCACGGACACGATAAGAAGGAACATTCAAAACTTTACCATTCACTGTTACCAGTTTATGCCTAACGATTTGACGTGCTTCAGTACGAGATGCTGCCAAGCCCATGCGATAAACAACGTTATCCAACCTAGACTCTAGCAATTGCAACAAGTTCAAGCCTGTAACACCTGACATTCTATCTGCAACTTTAAAGTAACGTAGGAACTGCTTTTCTTGCAAGCCATAAATACGCTTAACTTTTTGTTTTTCGCGCAACTGAACACCATAGTCAGATACTTTTACTCGACGACCTTGACCATGCATACCTGGAGGGTATGGACGACGTTCAATCGGGCATTTATCTGAATAGCATTTGCCACCTTTCAAATGTAGTTTTTCGCCTTCACGACGACACAAACGACATTTGGCATCTAAATAACGAGCCATCTTCTAAACTCCTAAACCCGGCGTCGCTTCGGAGGGCGACAACCATTATGCGGAATTGGGGTAACATCACGAATTGCAGTTACATTCAAACCTACTGCAGCAATTGCGCGTAATGCAGATTCACGTCCTGAACCTGGCCCTTTAATCAGCACTGATACGTTTTTAACACCGTTGTCCATTGCTTTACGGGCTGCTTCTTCAGCAGCTACCTGTGCAGCAAACGGGGTGCTTTTACGAGAACCTTTAAATCCAGATGCGCCACTGGTTGCCCAGCTAATCGCATTACCTGATTCATCGGTAAATGTAATAATTGTGTTGTTAAAAGAAGCTTTAATGTGTGCAACAGCGTTTGCAATATTCTTGCGGACGCGCTTCTTATTGGTTTTTGGTGCAGCCATTATAATCCCTCAGCCTCTACTTCTTCTTGCCAGCGATGGCACGACGTGGACCTTTACGCGTACGCGCATTGGTCTTGGTCTTCTGTCCACGCATAGGTAAACCTTTACGATGGCGAATACCGCGATAGCAACCCAAATCAGTCAATCGCTTAATATTCATACTCACTTCACGACGCAAATCACCTTCAACGGTATATGCATCTGTATCAATGATATTACGAATAGCATTCACTTCAGATTCACTTAAATCTTTTACACGTGTCTCTGGATTCACCTTAGCTTCTGCAAGAATATTCTTCGAGCTGCTTAGGCCAATGCCAAAGATATATGTTAATGCAACTTCCACACGCTTCTGCGTCGGAATATTAACACCGGAAATACGAGCCACTTGAGCCTCCTACCTAACTACCAAACGACACATCAGCCTTGACGCTGTTTGTGGCGTGGATTTTCACAAATAATACGAATAATCCCCTTACGGCGGATTACTTGGCATTTACTACACATTTTCTTTACTGACGCACGAACTTTCACAGCTCATTCCCCCGTCGGTTTATCATTTTGCACGATAGCTAATGCGACCGCGACTTAAGTCATAGGGAGAAATCTCCACTGTAACCTTATCACCAGGAAGGATGCGAATGTAATACTTACGCATCTTTCCAGAAATTGTACATAACAACTCATGGCTGTTTTCCAAGCGAACTTTGAACATTGCATTAGGAAGCTTTTCAACCACTTCACCCTGCATTTCAATAATATCTTCTTTCGCCATTTTTTCCTTAACCCTGAACTGCTTTTTCTAATGCTTTATAAACATCTGCCACTTCGCCTGCTGCATCAATCTTAAAAAAACCATCAGCGCTTGAATAATAATCAAGCAGCGGCTGTGTTTGTTCTTGATATACACCCAAACGTTGAGCAATTACTTCTTCCCGATCATCATCACGTTGGTACAGCTCACCAGAGCAGCGATCACAACAGCCTTCTTCACGGGGCGGCGAATAATGCCTATGAAATCCAAAACCGCAAGCCCTACAAATCAATCGTCCAGACAAACGCTCCAAAAGCATTGATTCTGGCGCATCCATAAAGATAACACGTTCAATTTTGAGCCCATGTTTATCCAACATTGCTGCCAAAGCTTCTGCTTGCGGAACGTTTCTAGGAAATCCATCCAACAAAAAACCAGCCTTCGCATCAGCTGCAGTAATACGTTCTTCGATCATGCCAACCACAACATCATCAGGAACCAATTTTCCAGCATCCATAAAGGCTTTGGCTTTCACACCAAGATCAGAGCCTTCTTTAACTGCTGCACGCAATAAATCGCCCATAGCGAGTTGAATAATACCTAGCTTTTCAGATAGCCGCACACCCTGCGTGCCTTTTCCTACACCTGGTGGCCCAAACAAAATAACATTCATCTTAACGTTTGGTTTTCAAGCGAGCCTGTTTCATCAAACCTTCATACTGATGAGACATCAAATGGGATTGAATTTGCGTCATGGTATCCATACTTACCACCACGATAATCAACAAACTTGTACCGCCAAAATAAAATGGCACAGACAGTTCACTAATCAAATACTGTGGCAGCAAACAAACTGCAGCAATATAAGCCGCGCCCACAACCGTAATCCGTGTCAAAACTTTATCTACATACTCAGCCGTTCTTTGCCCAGGTTTAATACCTGGAATAAAACCACCATTCTTTTTCAAGTTGTCGGCTGTATCTTTAGGATTAAAAACAATCGCCGTATAGAAAAAGCAGAAAAATACAATTAAAGCGGTAAACAACAACATATACAACCATGCGCCTGGTGACAAAATGGCAGACATATCAGACAACCATTCAAAACCTTCTTTACCCTTTGTGAACTGAGCAAATGTCGCAGGCAATAAAATCAAACTTGAAGCAAAAATAGGTGGAATTACGCCTGAAGTATTCACTTTCAACGGCAAGAACGATGATTGTCCACCAAACATCTTATTACCAACTTGACGCTTGGCATATTGAATCGCAATACGTCGCTGCGCTCGTTCAAACCAAACTACAACGGCTGTTACGGCAATCGCCATCACAAACAAAGCCAATACTGTAAACGCAGAATATTCACCCGTACGTGCCAATTCCAAGGTTCTACCAATCGCTCCTGGTAAACCGGCCACAATACCTGAAAAGATAATCAGTGAAATACCATTACCGATGCCACGTTCAGTAATCTGCTCACCCAACCACATCAAAAACACCGTGCCACTCACCAAGGTTATGACTGTGATAACACGAAAATCCAATCCAGGATCAACAACAACACCCTGACCATTTACAGAGAACGTTTCCAAACCGATTGACATACCAATAGCCTGAAAGATTGCCAAAAGCACTGTTCCGTAACGTGTGTACTGAGTAATTTTACGACGGCCTGACTCACCTTCTTTCTTTAACTGCTCCAATTTCGGAGAAACCACTGTCATCAACTGAATAATAATTGAAGCCGAGATATATGGCATAATACCCAAAGCAAATACCGTCAAACGTGATAATGCACCACCAGAGAACATGTCAAACATACCCAACAAACTACCTTGAGCTTGATTAAAAAACTGTGCCAACACCTGTGCATCAATGCCAGGAACTGGAATATGCGCACCCAGACGATAAACAATCAACACGCCAAAGGTAAATAAGATTCTATTTTTTAATTCAGGGATTTGCCCGATATTTCCAAGACCGCCCATAGCTGGTGCGTTTTGCATGGTATTAAGCCTCTGCCAACTTCACTGAACCGCCAGCTGCTTCAATTTTAGCAATCGCAGATGCTGATGCTGATGAAACATTAACTTCAAGCTTTGTCTTTACATCACCTGTTGCTAATAATTTAATAGGGTCAACCGCATTACGAATCAACCCAGCTGCAAACAAAGCTGCGGCATCTAACACAGTGCCAGCTTCAAAAGACGCCAATTGACCCACATTCACCAACTGAAAAACTTTCTTATTCATCGGCGTAAAACCACGTTTTGGCAAACGTTGAATCAAAGGCATTTGACCACCTTCAAATCCACGACGAACGCCACCACCTGAACGAGACTTCTGTCCTTTATGACCACGACCGCCTGTTTTACCATTGCCTGTAGCAATGCCTTGACCTTTACGCTTACGTGCCTGACGAGAACCAGCATCTGATTGGAGTGTATTCAACTTCATAACGCTTCCCCTACGCTTATTCAGCGGACTCAACCACAACAAGGTGGTTGATTTTATTAACCATGCCGCGCACTGAAGGAGTATCTTCCAACTCTACAACTTGATGCATACGACGAAGACCCAAGCCTACCAATGTAGCTTTTTGATCTTTAGAATATCCGATGCCACTCTTTACTTGGCGCACACGAATAGTATTTTTCTTAGCCATGACTCGCTCCTGTTATCTATTGCAGCTTAAGACTTGCCGCGACGAGCAGAGATTTGCTCAGGGCTTTCAAGCGACTTCAAACCATTAAATGTTGCACGAACCACATTGATATTATTGCGTGAACCTTGACTCTTGGTCAAAATGTCACGAATACCAGCAGCTTCAACAACCGCACGTACAACTGAACCAGCAATTACGCCAGTACCTTCAGTACAAGGCTTCAAAAGAACGCGTGAAGCATCTTGAATACCTGTTACCTGATAATGCAATGTTCCATCTTTCAAAGGAACATAAATCATCGATTTCTTTGCAATATCACAAGCTTTACGAATCGCTTCTGGCACCTCTTTGGCTTTAGCATGACCAAAACCAACATGACCAGCACCATCGCCTACAACCATCAAAGCAGAAAAGCTCATACGACGGCCACCAGATGTTGTTTTAGCGATACGGTTAATATCTACGAGCTTTTCAGTCAGCTCTAATTCATCAGCATTAATCATCGTAATCTCCTAAAACTTCAAGCCAGCAGCGCGAGCGCCTTCAGCCAATGATTTTACACGGCCATGGTAAGGGTAAGAACCACGATCAAAAGCAACCACTTCCAAACCAGCTTTCACTGCGCGTTCACCGAGCAACTTACCTACGCTTTCCGCGCCTGTAGAATTACCACCATTTTCAATTTCTTTATCAAGACTTGATGCAGAAACCAATGTTTTACCTTCGGCATCATCAATAACCTGAGCATAGATGTGACGAGCTGAACGAAACACACTCAAACGCAAACGGCCAGAGGCCTTAACACGTGAACGAACACGGCGTGAGCGACGAATCGCAGCATTATTTTCATAGCGCTTTGCAGACATGCTACTAATCTCCTAATCCTATAAGGCTTATTAAGCCTTTTTACCTTCTTTCATGGCAACATGTTCACCAACATAACGAACACCCTTACCTTTATAAGGTTCTGGTGGACGATAAGCGCGAATTTCCGCTGCTACCTGTCCAACCTTTTGTTTATCAAAACCACTGATTGTAATATTGCTTTTATCCACTGTTGCAGTAACACCTGCAGGCACTTCATAGACAACAGGGTGTGAAAAACCAAGCGACAAGTTCAATTTTTGACCTTGAGCCTGTGCACGATAACCAACGCCGCGCAATTCTAAAACTTTTTCAAAACCTTTACTAACACCCGTTACATTGTTTGCCAAAAGTGCGCGAGACAAGCCGAAGTTACCATTCATTTTCTTGTTTGAAACATCAGCACAAGTAATTTGAATTTGATTATCTTCCTGTGTTGCAGCCAAGCCATCAAACAATGGTGAGGTTAATGTACCCTTAGCGCCTTTTACTGTTACAGCATCCGCTGCAATCGTAACTTCAACACCTGCTGGGATTGCAATAGGTTGTTTACCAACTCGAGACATCTTAAACCTACCTTAAAATACTGTGCAAAGAACTTCGCCACCGACGTGTTCTGCACGAGCCTTTTTATCTGTCATAATACCTTTTGAGGTACTTACTACAGCTACACCATAACCACTACGAACACGTGGCAAGTCATCAGCGTTGCTATAAACACGACGACCAGGCTTAGAAACACGTTTAATTTCGTGAATCACTGCCGCGCCTTCGTCATCATAACGAAGCGTCAAACGCAAATAACGGTGACCCTTAAAATTATAAGCCTTGGCTGCTGCAATAAAGCCTTCTTCACGAAGAATCTCTGCCATAGATAGCAAAGTATTACTCGCTGGAAGTTCAATTTTTTCTATGCCTACTTGTTGTGCGTTACGAATACGCGTCAACATATCAGCGATACGATCTGTCATCATAATGGAATCTCCTACCGCCTTACCAGCTAGATTTAACCATGCCTGGGATTTCACCCGCAGAGGCATGTTTACGTAAGCAAATACGGCACATGCCGAACTTGCGATATACAGAATGTGGACGACCACATAACTGACAACGTGTGTAAGCACGTACTTTAAATTTTGGTTTGCGATTACATTTCGCGATTAGAGCTTTTGTAGCCATGTTCGCCCCTTAATTCTTTCGGAACGGCATGCTAAATTCTTTAAGCAATGCGCGTCCTTCATCATTGGTATTCGCAGTAGTAACGATAGTAATATCCATACCACGAACTTTATCCACCTTATCATAATCAATCTCAGGAAAGATAATCTGTTCCTTAAGACCCAAGGTATAATTTCCTCGTCCATCAAACGCCTTCGGAGATACACCTTGGAAATCTCGAATGCGAGGCAAAGTTACGTTAATCAAACGATCAAGAAACTCCCACATTTGATCTCCGCGCAATGTAACACGGCAGCCAACAGGCATGCCATCACGCAGTTTGAAGTTCGAAATTGATTTGCGAGCGCGTGTAGTTACTGGTTTTTGACCAGTAATCGCAGCCATATCTGACAACGCTCCTTCCATCAATTTTGAATTGGTTGCAGCTTCACCCACACCCATATTCACAATAATTTTTGTCACACTTGGTATTTGCATCGGATTTTTATATCCGAACTGCTCTTTCAAAGCAGGTGCCACGCGCGATTTATAGTCTTCTTTAAGACGAGCCATCACCTATACTCCTACTGATCCAATACTTCGCCGCATTTACGGCAGTTACGGACCTTACGCCCATCATCCAATGTCTTCATGCCCAAACGAACACCAGTTTTACATTTTGGACAGAAAAACTGAACATTAGACAACGCGATTGGCGCTTCTTTTTCAATAATTCCACCGCTTGTTTGCTGTGTTTGACGGGTGTGACGTTTTACCATGTTTACCTTGGAAACCAATACACGGTTATCCGAAGACATTACACGAATCACTTTACCACGTGCACCTTTATCGCGACCTGCGATAACCAACACTTCATCATCGCGATGGATACGAGACTTAATCTGAGTCGTCATCATTTCCTCACACTCCTAACTACAGAACTTCTGGAGCTAGGGAGATAATTTTCATATAACCCTTACCACGCAATTCACGTGTTACTGGGCCAAAAATACGTGTTCCCATTGGCTCGCCTTGCTTGGAAAGCAAAACAGCCGCATTTTCATCAAAGCGAATAGAACTACCGTCTTGACGGCGAAATTCTTTGGCAGTGCGAACCACAACTGCTTGTTGAACCTCACCCTTCTTCACTTTACCACCTGGTGCAGCTTCTTTTACAGCCACAACAATCACGTCACCAACACTGGCATAACGACGCTTAGAACCACCCAATACTTTAATGCACTTTACACGACGCGCACCAGAGTTATCAGCTACGTTTAATACTGTTTCAGTCTGAATCATTTCTTAAACCTCGCTTACAGCTGTTCAGCGCGACGAAGAACTTCTTCCATCACCCAACATTTATGCTTGGAGATTGGACGAGATTCAACGATACGAACGGTATCACCGATATTACAGGTATTTTCCGCATCATGAGCCATATATTTTTTATGCGAACGGATAGTTTTGCGATAACGCTCATGCAAAAACTTACGTTCAACTTGGACAACAACAGTCTTTTCACCTTTGTTGCTTACAACAACGCCTTGCAGCGTACGCTTATTACTCTTAACTTCGGACATTTCTCTTCTATCCCCTTAACGCTGAGCCAGAATAGTCTGGATACGCGCAACTTCTTTGCGAACAGAACCGATACGGGCAGAATTTGTCAACTGCATTGTAGCTCTTTGAAAGCGCAACTTCATATGCTCTGCAGCTAACTCATCCATACGCTCTTTCAATTCAGCATCAGATAATTTACGTAGTTCAACTGTTTTCATCGTCCAACTCCACGCGTCACAATCTTGGTGCGAATAGGCAATTTCGCAGCAGCACGCTCAAATGCTTCACGCGCAACCTTCTCATCAACACCATTCATCTCATACAAAATACGACCTGCGCGAATTGCAGCAACCCAATATTCTGGAGAACCTTTACCTTTACCCATACGAACTTCGGCAGGTTTCTTTGATACAGGAAGATCTGGAAACATTCGAATCCAAACACGTCCTTGACGTTTAATATGACGCGTCATCGTAATACGAGCAGCTTCAATCTGACGAGCTGTAATACGACCTGGTTCCATAGCTTTCAAACCAATATCACCAAAGTTCAATGAAGAACCTCGTGTCGCTTTACCGCGAATGCGCTGCAATTCTTTATGATGCTTGCGCCAGCGAATCTTTTTCGGTTGTAACATGACTCACTAACCTCGCTTATACGTTTTCAGCTTCGGTATCACCAAGCTTTTCGCCATTGAATACCCAAACTTTCACGCCAATAATTCCATATGTGGTTTTCGCTTCTGTAAAACCATAATCAATATCTGCACGCAATGTATGCAAAGGCACACGACCTTCACGATACCATTCCATACGCGCAATATCTGCACCACCCAAACGACCTGAACAGTTAATACGAACGCCTTTAGCACCCATACGCAATGCACCTTGCACCGCACGTTTCATCGCACGACGGAAAGCAACCCTACGTTCAAGCTGCATAGCAATGTTTTCAGCCACCAACTGAGCTTCAGCTTCAGCGCGGCGCACTTCAACAATATATACTTGAACCTCTTGACCAAACTCAGCCAACAGCGACTTACGCAACGCATCAATTTCAGAACCTTTCTTACCAATCACAACACCAGGACGAGCTGTATGAATAGTCACCTTGATTACGCCAGCAGGACGTTCGATGAAAATGCGTGAAACATGCGCATGCTTTAAACGAGCTTTAACAAACTTACGAAGCTTAATATCTTCGCGAAGCTGCTCACCAAAATTCTTATCTGCATACCAAACTGATTCCCAACCGCGTGTAACACCGACACGGAAACCAACTGGATTAACTTTTTGACCCATGAATAACCCCTTTATCCGCGTTCAGACACAGCCACAGTAATGTGACTACGACGATGGAAACGCTTGCGCATACGTCCCATACCTTTCGGACGGAAACGCTTCAATGTTGCGCCTTCATCTACTCTAGTCGTAGATACAAACAGGCTATCAACATCCAAACCATTATTTTGCTCAGCATTTGCAACCGCTGACTTCAACACCTTTTCAAACAAGCGGGCTGATTTCTTTGGCGATAGCATCAAAACAGCCAAGGCACGATCAACAGACAAGCCGCGAATAGCATCTGCCATCAAACGTGCTTTCTGCGCGCTAATTTGTGCGTCTTTATGCAACGCACGTACTTCTTCGCTCATGCTAACCTACCTCCTGGCCTTTTTATCCGCGCCGTGACCATAAAAGGTACGGGTTGGAGCAAATTCACCAAGCTTATGACCCACCATGTTTTCAGTAACGAAAACCGGGATGAATTTATTGCCGTTATGAACAGCAAAGTTCAAGCCTACAAAATCTGGAGCAATCGTAGAGCGACGAGACCAAGTCTTGATTACGCTCTTCTTTTCACTGTCAACAGCTGCATCTACTTTCTTCTGCAAAGAGGCCTCAATGTATGGACCTTTCTTTAAGGAACGCGCCATGCCTTACCTCACTTCTGGTTACGGCGACGAATAATATCACGATTCGATGCCTTGTTCTTATGACGGGTCTTATGACCCTTGGTTGGTACACCCCAAGGTGTTACCGGATGACGACCACCTGCTGTACGTCCTTCACCACCACCATGTGGATGATCCACTGGGTTCATGGCAACACCACGAACATGTGGACGAACACCCAACCAGCGTGAACGACCAGCTTTACCAACCTTACGGTTTGAGTGATCTGAATTTCCAACTACGCCAATACTTGCCATACAACGAATATCAACACGACGAAATTCACCTGATGGCAACTTCAAGATAGCTTTAGAGCCTTCTTTACCCATCAACTGAACACCAACACCAGCACTACGTGCCATTTGCGCACCCTTAGCAGGTTTCATCTCGACATTGTGTAACATTGTACCCACACGAATGTTTGATAAAGGCAAAGCATTGCCTGGACGAATTTCAGCATCAGGACCCGACATAATCGAATCACCAATACGAAGTCCTTGTGGAGCAACGATATAACGCTTGTCACCATTAGCGAATACAACCAAAGCAATGTACGAAGTACGGTTCGGATCATATTCAATGCGCGACACCTTACCTTCTACGCCGTGATTGTCACGCTTGAAATCAATCGTACGATAAAGACGCTTGTGTCCGCCACCACGATGACGCGATGTGATACGACCGTTATTATTACGACCGCCATTTTTCTTCAAACCTTCAGTCAACGTTGCTTCAGGTTTTCCCTTATACAAATCAGGGTTTACAGCCGCCACGCGACCACGGTTACCGTTGGTAGTTGGTTTTAGAGCTTTCAATGCCATGACTTATGCCTCTTCTTCCGGATCAATAGACTGACCCTCAACCAAGCGAACCACTGCCTTACGATAGCCCGGACGACGACCAACATTCATACCGCGACGCTTTTCTTTGCCGGGTACGTTGATAACCTGAACTTTTTCAACTTGCACTTCAAAGATTGCTTCAACAGCAGCTTTTACATCAACTTTACTTGCATCCCTAGCAACACGGAACACATATTGATTCGATGCGGCGCGTGCAATATAGCTCTTCTCAGTAATCACAGGCTGACGAAGTGTGTTCATATTTTTATATGTTGCACTCATGCCAGACCTCCTTCAATTTTAGCCAAGGCTTCTTCAGTCACTACAATACGATCAAACTTCAACAAATCATGAATCGTAAGCTGACCATCAAGAATAATCTTAGTGTGTGGAATATTACGACCAGACAACTCAACCTCACGGTTGGCGTTACCCAGAACATATAAACCTGATGAAACAGATAAAGCATCTGCAACAGAAATAAATGCCTTGGTTTTCACTTCAGCCAATTCCAACTTATTTAAAACAACCAAGCGACCTTCACGTACTGCATCGGAAAGAACCATGCACAATGCTTTGCGACGCTCTTTGCGATTGATACGGGTAACAAAACTTGTGTTTGCATTTGGACCATGTGCAACACCACCATGACGCCATTGCGCTGAACGTGTTGAACCCTGACGAGCACGACCTGTTCCTTTTTGCTTCCAAGGTTTACGACCACCACCGGAAACCATTGCTACAGTTTTTGAAGCACTTGTACCTGCACGTTGAGCACTAGCCAAAGCTGAATAAACACGGTGAACAAAACCTGCATCCGTTTCAACATCAAATACACTAGCACTAAGCTCACGTGTACCGACCACTTTGTTGGCCTGATCAACGATATTGATCTCTGCCATCTTATGCTCCCTTAACCGCTGGACGAAGCTCTAACACGCCATTCTTAGCTCCAGGCACAGCGCCTTTAACAAGAATGCGATTTAAATCTTCATCAATACGAACGATTTCTAAATTCTGAACAGTTTTGCGCACATTGCCGTAATGTCCTGGCATTTTCTTACCTGGAAATACACGACCTGGCCACTGACACTGACCCGTAGAACCCATCTGACGATGCACTTTCTCAGCACCATGCGTTGCACGACCACCGCCAAAGTCATAACGTTTCATAACACCAGCAAAACCATGACCTTTTGATGTTCCTGCAACATCAATTTTCTGCCCCACTTCAAACAATGACGAAGTCAATTCCTGACCCAATTCAAAAGCAGCATCAGATGCAACGCGAAACTCTTTCAAACTTCCCATCACTTCTTGACCTTGCTTTGCATAATGACCTTGAACTGCACGACTTTCAGCTTTCTTGGCAGCGCCATAGCCTACTTGAATCGCATCATAACCATCCTTATCAGATGTGCGACGTGCAATCACTTTACAAGTCTCAACATTCAAAACAGTTACTGCCAAAGCTGAACCATCTTCAGTAAAAATTTGTGTCATACCCGCTTTACGGGCAATCAATCCACTCATGATAGCCTCCCGTTAAAGCTTGATTTCGACATCAACACCTGAAGGCAAGTTTAGCTTCATCAAAGCATCCACTGTCTGCGGCGTTGGTTTGTCGATATCTAACAAACGTTTATGTGTACGCATCTCAAACTGCTCACGAGATGACTTATACTTATGCGGTGAACGAATCACGCAAAATTTACGGATACGGGTCGGAATCGGAATCGGACCACGTACTTCAGCGCCTGTACGCTTTGCTGTTGCAACAATATCTTCGGCACTTTTGTCGAGGATACGATGGTCAAAAGCCTTCAGGCGAATTCTAATACTTTGAGCTGCCACTTTTAACCTCTTATTCGCTAATTTCGGTAACGACGCCAGCGCCGACCGTACGACCACCTTCGCG
>CAJXLC010000008.1 GCA_913055645.1 uncultured Pseudomonadota bacterium
GGCTCTTTCTCATATTGTCCCTCACGATAACTTTTCCTAGTTATCTGGGACAGCCCCTAAGATTTTTTAAATGATGTTGTTGCGGGATGTCTGTAAATTTCTTGCAGGAATGTAAGGGTTCGATAGAAAGCGCAAATGTAACTATTCAGCTCACCACTGATTTACACAAGTTATGCGTTGAAAAATGCTCACGTACAAGAAGTACGCTGCGCTTTTTCGCCTTGATCTTGGACAAATCGGCGGCAATCTGAACAGTTACTTCACAATGCTGAATAGCGACACATGCCGCGTTGTGAAAACCGAACGAGTGAATAACAAATGATAAAATGCATCATTTGTTATTCAAGAGTCACGCGCAAATTATAAATAGATTTGGCGTGTTTTGATGCGTTAAAGGATAAATGTTGGATGCTTGGAGAGATGGCATGATTAAGCAAATTGCACAGGAATTAAATGTGGCGGTAAAACAAGTCGCAGCAGCAGTTGAACTGCTCGATGGTGGCGCAACGGTACCGTTTATTGCGCGCTATCGTAAAGAAGTCACTGGTGGTTTGGATGATGGGCAATTGCGCCAACTTGAAGAGCGCTTACGCTATTTGCGTGAGCTTGAAGCACGCCGCGAAAGCATCTTAAAAAGTATTGCAAAACAAGATCTGTTAACACCTGAATTGGAAAAAAAGATTCGTGCTGCCGACACCATGACACGTTTGGAAGATTTGTATTTGCCATATAAACCACGCCGTCGAAGCAAAGCACAGCAAGCGCGTGAAGCTGGTTTGGAGCCATTGCTGGATAGTTTATTGCAGGATATGAATCTATCCCCTGAAACTGTGGCGGCGGATTTTTTGAATAGTGATGCTGGCATTGATGATGTTGAAGCCGCACTTGCTGGCGCACAGCATATTTTGATGGAACGCTTGGGTGAGAATGCCGAAGTTTTGGTAATATTACGTGATTATATGCAAAAACACGCTGTGTTAACTGCATCAGTGGTGAAAAAGAAAGCCGAAGAAGGCGAAAAGTTTAAAGATTATTTTGAGTTTTCTGAAAGCTGGAAAAAAGTGCCTTCACATCGAGCATTGGCAATTTTCCGCGGTCAAAAAGAAGGCGTGTTGCGCGTGAAACTATTGGCTGGAGCTGATGAAGCGCGTGCTGATAATTTTTGCCAAGGCGCAATGGCAAAACCTTTGGATATTCGTGATGCGGGACGTGCTGCGGATGCATGGCTTTTGGAAAGTGTGCGCCTGGCGTGGAAGAGCAAGGTGTTGATGCGTTTGGAAGTGGATTTGTTGTTGGCATTGCGCTGCAAAGCTGAAGATGAAGCGATTAAAGTGTTTGCCAATAATTTGCGTGATTTATTGTTGGCTGCTCCTGCTGGGCAACGCGCAACGATGGGCTTGGATCCGGGTTTGCGCACGGGTGTGAAAGTCGCAGTTACTGATGTGACAGGCAAAGTGCTTGATACAGCAACGATTTATCCACATGTGCCTGCTCGCCGTTGGGATGAAGCATTGGCTGCTTTGGCGGTCTTGGCAGATAAACATAAGGTGGATTTGGTGGCGATTGGTAATGGCACAGGCTCGCGTGAAACGGCAAGCTTGATTAAGGCATTGAGCGAGCAGTTTCCACAGTTGCATTTAACACCTGTGATGGTCTCGGAGGCAGGTGCATCGGTGTATTCAGCATCGGAAATTGCCGCCAATGAATTTCCAGATTTGGATGTGACTTTGCGTGGTGCGGTATCCATTGCACGGCGTTTGCAAGACCCGTTGGCAGAGCTGGTGAAGATTGAGCCTAAGGCTATTGGTGTAGGTCAATATCAGCATGATGTGAATCAAACATCGTTGGCACGTACGCTGGATGCAGTGGTGGAAGATTGTGTGAATCAGGTGGGTGTGGATGTGAATACAGCATCGGCGCATTTGTTGGCGTATGTGGCTGGTTTAAGCCGTAGTATGGCGGAAAATTTGGTGGCTTATCGCGATGAGCATGGGCGTTTTCCGAATCGTGATGAAATTCATAAGGTCAAAGGCATTGGTCCGAAAGCCTTTGAGCAGGCGGCTGGTTTTTTGCGTATTTTGGATGGTGAGAATCCATTGGATGCATCGGCGGTACATCCCGAAGCTTATCCTGTGGTTGCACATATCGCAGAAAAGAAGAAAACGACGATTAAGGAACTGCTTGGTAATCAAACGATTTTGCATGGTCTAAAAGCCAAAGATTTTATCAATGATGAATTTGGTGAGTTGACGGTATCGGATATATTTTTGGAATTGGAAAAGCCAGGTCGTGATCCGCGCCCCGAATTTAAAACAGCGACTTTCCGTAGTGGTGTGAATGAAATTCGTGATTTGAAAGAGGGTATGATTCTTGAAGGTGTGGTGAGTAATGTCGCTAACTTTGGGGCATTTGTGGATGTTGGCGTGCATCAGGATGGGCTTGTACATATTTCCGCATTGGCGAATACTTTTGTTGATGATCCGCGTAAGGTGGTGAAGACAGGTGATGTGGTGAAGGTGAAAGTTTTGGAGGCTGATGCCAAACGCAAACGTATTTCCCTGACCATGCGCCTAGAAGATGCGGTTGAACCTTTGCAGGAAGAAAAGCCGCGGTGGAAAAAAAGCGAGTCAGGACATGCTTTGCAACGTGAGCCTGAAAGCGTGCAGCAAAAGGTGAAACGCCAAATGCATAAACAACAACAGCAAGCACAAAAGAAACAGCGTAAAGGGCAGAAAAACAATCATAAGAAACCTGAAACCATGAGTGCTTTGGAAATGGCCTTTGCCAAGGCGCTGAACAAATGAATGAGCTAGAAGCAGCTCAAAATGAGGCCGTTGAACTACTCAAGTCATCGGATGAATATCGTGTGATTCAACGTCTGCATGCACCTAATTGTTATCAACAGGGCGAGCCATTAACCAAGCGTATCGGCTTGGTGATTGATACGGAAACCACAGGTATTGATACAGCCAAGGACAAAATTATCGAGCTTGGTTTTGTGGCATTTGAGTATGATGCAGGGTCGGGCAATATTTATCGTATTTTACATACCTATGATGGTTTTGAAGACCCCAAAGAGTCGCTTTCTGATGTGGTGAAGAAGTTGACAGGCATTGATGATAGGATGCTTAAAGATCAATGCTTGGATGATGCTGAGATTAATAGCTGGTTGGAAAAATCCAGTCTGATTATTGCTCACAACGCAGCGTTTGATCGCGCTATGTTGGAGCGTCGATTGCCGACCGTAAAAGATACAGCATGGGCATGTACATTTGCAGATATTGATTGGCAGACTGAAGATATTGGTAGCCGCAAGTTGGATTATATTGCTTATCAGTTGGGTTACTTTTTTGATGGGCATCGCGCCGTGAATGATGCACAGGCAACCTTGCATTTGTTGACCTATGCACTGCCTGTGACAAAAAAGCTGGCGATGGGCGAATTGTTGGCTTCGGCACGCGAAAAAAGCCAGCGTTTGTTTGCCATTGGAGCACCATTTGATAAAAAAGATGCACTCAAAGAGCGTGGTTATCGCTGGTTGGCCGGTTTTCATCAGCCGAATGGAAAAAAAGGGGTGTGGAGCATTTGCATTGCTGATTCTGATGCTGCAGCAGAGCAACAATGGTTGTCTGAACATATATATACAGGCAAAAAAGCGACCTATCAATGTAAAAAATTAACGGCACGAGAGCGTTATTCCATACGCGAATTTGAGTTGTAACCACCAAAAAAATATAGCTAAATCTTTTCATTAGAGGCTTATTTATTTAAGCTGCGCCACCTATTCATGGTTTTTAAGGAGTTTTAATGAGCCGTAATTTTGTATTTACATCTGAATCTGTGGGTGAAGGTCATCCAGATAAAGTCGCTGACCGTATTTCTGATGGTATCTTGGATGCTATTTTAGAGCAGGATAAATATGCCCGTGTGGCATGTGAAACCATGGTGAATACAGGCATGATTGTACTCTCTGGCGAAATCACAACATCGGCAATCATTGATTATCAACAAGTGGCGCGTGAAGCGGTGAAAGAGATTGGTTATAACTCATCGGACATGGGTTTTGATTATGCTTCTTGTGCAGTTTTGGTGACCATGGATAAGCAATCTGTGGATATTGCGCAGGGTGTGAATGAAGGCGAAGGCATTGATTTGGATCAAGGTGCAGGCGACCAAGGCTTGATGTTTGGTTATGCCTCCAATGAGACAGATGTATTGATGCCAACACCGATTCATTTATCGCATCAATTGGTGGCAAAACAAGCCGATGTTCGTAAAAGCGGCGTGGTGAATTTCTTGCGCCCCGATGTGAAATCGCAAGTGACAGTGCGTTATGAAAATTTCAAACCTGTTGCTATTGATGCGGTGGTTTTATCCACACAACATGGTCCTGATGTTTCACATAAAGAGCTTTCTGAATCTGTGATGGATACGATTATTAACCCAGTGCTAGGTGATACAGGCTTGTTGCATGCAGGCACTGAATATCACATTAATCCGACAGGACGTTTTGTGATTGGCGGTCCTGTGGGCGATTGTGGTGTAACGGGTCGTAAAATTATTGTGGATACCTATGGTGGTTTTGGTCATCACGGTGGCGGCGCATTTTCTGGTAAAGATCCAACCAAGGTGGATCGCTCTGCATGTTATATGATGCGTTATGTGGCTAAAAATATTGTAGCGGCAGGTCTTGCCGATCGCTGTGAAGTGCAAGTGGCTTATGCCATTGGCGTTGCACACCCATTGAGTGTGATGGTGAATACATTCGGCACAGGCAAAATGGAGGAAGGTAAGTTGGCAGATATTGTGCGCGAAGTATTTGATTTGCGTCCAAAAGGCATTGTACAAGAGCTTGATTTATTGCGCCCAATTTACGCGAAGACGGCTGCTTATGGTCACTTTGGTCGTGAATTGCCTGAATTTACATGGGAACGCACTGACAAAGCGGATGCATTGAAGGCTGCTGCGGGAATTTAGAAAACTTATAGACTGAGGAGCACTGCGACGGTTTGAAGATCAAATCGCTAGGCTCAGTCGCAAAATGTTTAACTGTGCTCATATTTTTTATACCTGAAAAGGTACATATAGGAGTATGAGAATGTCTGAATTTACAGATTATAAAGTTGCCGATATGTCATTGGCAGAATGGGGTCGTAAAGAAGTTACGATTGCTGAAACGGAAATGCCTGGTTTGATGGCATTGCGTGAAGAATATGCGGGTAAGAAGCCATTGGCTGGTGCGCGTATCGTGGGCTGTTTGCACATGACTATTCAAACAGCGGTATTGATGGAAACCTTGGTTGATTTGGGTGCAGAAGTGCGTTGGTCTTCTTGCAATATCTTTTCTACACAGGATCAAGCTGCAGCAGCCATGGTTGCTGCTGGTATTCCAACCTTTGCTTGGAAAGGTGAAACAGAGGAAGAGTTTTGGTGGTGCATCGAACAAACTATTCATGGCCCAGATGGCTGGACTCCCAACTTAATTTTGGATGATGGTGGCGATGCAACACAAATAATTCATGATAAATATCCTGAATTATTGGCAGACATTAAAGGTCTATCTGAAGAAACAACCACAGGTGTGCATCGTTTGTATGAAATGGCACGCGACGGCAAATTGAAAGTTCCAGCTATTAACGTAAATGATTCAGTGACCAAATCTAAATTCGATAACCTTTATGGTTGTCGTGAGTCTTTGTTGGATGGCATCAAGCGTGCAACAGATGTGATGATTGCGGGTAAAATTGCAGTTGTTTTGGGTTATGGCGATGTGGGTAAAGGCTGTGCGCAAGCATTTAAAGGTATGGGGGCAACGGTTTGGGTGACTGAAATTGATCCAATCTGTGCTTTGCAAGCTGCGATGGAAGGTTATCGCGTTGTGAATATGGATGATGCCTGTAAAGAAGGTAATATCTTTGTAACCACGACGGGTAACTATCATGTGATTCAACATGACCATTTGGTGAATATGAAAGACCAATCCATTGTTTGTAATATTGGGCATTTCGATAATGAAATTGATGTGGCATCACTTAAGCAATACACATGGGAAAATGTTAAACCACAAGTGGATCAAATCATTTTTCCAAATGGTAATCGCATTACATTGTTGGCAGAAGGTCGCTTGGTGAACTTGGGTTGTGCAACAGGGCACCCAAGCTTTGTGATGTCAGCTTCATTTACCAACCAGGTCATGGCGCAAATCGAGCTTTGGGAAAATGCTTCAAACTACAAGAATGAAGTCTATGTGTTGCCGAAACGCTTGGATGAAAAAGTGGCGCGTTTACACCTTGCAAAAATTGGCGTGAATTTAACTGCTTTGAGCCAGCAACAAGCTGACTACATTAATGTGCCTGTTGAAGGACCATATAAAGTTGAGCATTATCGTTATTAAGATGTTCAAACGTCTATGTTTGGCAGGAGCGGCAGCAGCAATGCTACCGCTCTTCTCTTTTGCATCCGATCAAGCTGCAGGTGATGCTGTAATGACTGTGGATGTGCGTTTTGATAAAACAGGTGATGGTATTGTTGACGCATCCGATTGGAGTAAGATGACAGCGGATGAGCAGCAGTTATATGCGCGCGAGTCTGTAAAATCTTTGGGTGAAGATCCTGATGTGTTGTTATTGCAAGGCAAGAGCCGTGCGCAGCAATATTTGGAAGGGTTGCGTTCCGTTTACGAATAAGCTGTTATTTCTAATCTTGAATATTTCAAGCTGGCGGTTCTTTACTGTGCCATTTATTTCTAAATAATTTTTTCAGGCCATTGGCAACAATCGTTGATTGGACAACTATGGCACTTTGGCTTGCGGGCAATGCAGGTATACCGCCCATGTAATATTAACCAATGATGGGCATGCATCATGAATTCCTGAGGAATGACTTTAAGCAACTTTTTTTCAACATCCAAGGGTGTTTTCCCAGGTGCTAATCCTGTGCGGTTGCCGACACGAAAAATATGGGTATCTACGGCTATGGTGGGCTGATTAAAAAGTATATTTAGTACGACATTAGCAGTTTTTCGTCCGACGCCAGGTAGGGCTTCGAGTTCTTTGCGTGTACTGGGAACTTGTCCATTGTGTAGCTCCATAAGCATGTTGCAGGTTTTTATCAAATGTTTGGCTTTACTATGATATAAACCAATCGTGGAGATATATGTTTTTAATGCATCCTCCCCTAAATCTAGTATGGCTTGGGGGTTATTGGCGATAGGATAGAGCTTGGCAGTGGCTTTATTGACACCAACATCGGTGGATTGAGCCGATAGCATGACTGCTGCGAGTAACTCAAACGGAGTTGTATAATTGAGTTCAGTTTTTGGTTCGGGATCAAGGCTGCGCAAGTGTTCAAACAGGCGTTGAACCTGCTCTTGAGACATTGCCATAGGGCTTATTCGTTAACTTCTTTCAGTGTAAGTGTGACTTGGTGATCGATAATGTCGCCAGCAGGGTTGATGACTTGCTCGACAAGGTAAAGAGTGTCGAGGTCAATTTTCTCAACAACGCCATTATTTTTACCCATATAATCACCGCGCGTGACGGTATAACCTTGCCCTTGATTGTCTTGTACCATGGCAACACGTTTCTCACCCATGCTAAAAATACCTGTAAGCGTGAGGGTACTAAGGTCAAAAGCTTCAAGTGGTTGGCGAGTACGATTGGCAAGTTTTGATTGTTTTTCAGTCAGTAGCATGCGATTGCGCAGGGCGACTGTTGCAAGGTAAGATACAAAGGGGTCGCGCAAATCTTCAATGTTAATGTCGGGCGCATGAACGAGGTGTTGCATAGCATCGGGGAGAGTTTCGCTGTTTGATTTTGAGGTCTCAACGGCCTGTGCAGAAGTGCCCAAAGCAGCAAAGATGGCGAGTGTAAAAGTAGGGGTTATGACCTTGTGAAACATTTAAAGCCTCCATATGTTAGCATGCACACTAAAAGCGATACATGAAGAAGCTTAGTAGAACTGCTTGATATTGCAAGGTTTGCAGGTTGACAGATGTTCTTTATGATTCGAGTTTATAGTCGTTGCTATGCGTTATGGAAGCCTAGTTTAGGAGTGTTTGTGAATATTTTGGCGATAGAGTCTTCGTGTGATGAAACTGCTGTAGCGATATATCAGGGTGATGTTCATACGGGGCAAGGAAGCTTGATTGCTGAATCTATTGCCTCACAAATTGATACGCATGCTCGTTTTGGAGGTGTGGTTCCAGAAGTTGCATCGCGTGAGCATCTGCGAGTTTTACCTATGCTAGCGGATGATGTGATGGCTGATGCAAGCTTGGCATGGAACGATATTGATGCTGTTGCGGTTACCAGTGGGCCTGGGTTGATGGGGGCGTTACTGGTCGGCTCGTCGTATGCGCGCGGTTTAGCATTGGCGAATAATATTCCCGTGTTACCCATTCATCATATGGAAGGGCATCTACTGGCTCCTGGGATTGGCGGTGAGTTGCCCGCATTCCCTTTTATTGCCTTGCTGGTTTCAGGTGGTCATACGATGTTAATTCGGGTGAATGGCATTGGTGGTTATAAAGTTATTGGGCAAACGCTGGATGATGCGGCAGGGGAATGTTTTGATAAGTCGGCACGCGTATTGGGGTTGCCTTATCCTGGCGGCCCTGAGATTGCAAAACTGGCTGTTCATGGTGATTGCAAGCGTTTTAAATTACCGCGCCCTATGTTACAAAAAGATAATTTAAACTTCAGTTTTTCAGGTTTAAAAACAGCGGTGATGTACGCAGTGCGGGATTTGGATGTGTTAGATGATGTCAGCAGGCAAGATATGGCGGCGAGTGTTGAGGCGGCAGTAGGCGAGGTCTTGGTAAAGAAAAGCCTTAAAGCTTGTGAGCAGGAGGATATCTCACGCTTACTTATTGCGGGCGGTGTAGCAGCAAACAAGTATTTGCGAGATCTGTTGAATGTAGAGGCAGGGAAAAAAGGCATTAGCGTTTCGTTGCCCTCACCATCGTATTGTACGGATAATGCGGCGATGATTGCATATGCTGCTTTTCAGAGGCTCTGCGTAAAGGCATGCTTTGAACATGTGAAAGATGTTAATCCGCGCTGGTCTTTGTCAGGACTAAGGTTGTAATTGAACTTTAAATAAGCAATTATAATAAGGACTTAGGGATGAATAATCTAATTAAACCTTCTTTGCAATACGAAAATAATTCACAGCAGTTGCTCCTGTTAGAATGTGTTGAAAAGGACGTTCAGCTTGCAAAATGTATTAAGAAACGCTAGCAATCGCCCCCACAAAGAGATGCCTCGGAGGTTTTCTTGATATTTTCGGGTCAGAAGAAGGACTCTTTGTCGTGGGAAATTAGGATGAATAAGCTTGTCTTAATTCAATTAGTTTCTTCGTTGGCTCTTGGGGGGCTTTTACTGTTGTGGTCGGATTGGCTTATTGCTGGTTCATTCATGATGGGTGGGATTCTTGTGAGTTTAAATGCTTGGATAATGGCGAAGGTCTTTGTCTCTGCGAATGTAAGTCAGAAGTCAGTTTATCGGTCTGCGGTTTTTCGATATATTGGCATTTTTCTGATGTTGTTTTTTTTAGCCGTCGTTGGTGTTGACCTTTTGGCGGTGTGTGGCGGGATGTTTATTGCATATTTGGCAGGCTTTATTTTTTCCGCAAATAGTGCTTTGAATGGTTGCAAAAGACCGAATGGTCTTTTAAAGTAAAGGGAGGGAGTGTTGGCAGCTGAGGAACATAGTGGCGGAATCGCCGAACATTTACAGTATTGGACATACTCTTTTCAGCAAGATCTTCCAGTAGACGAACGCAATCCATTTATGCAAATTCATATTGACACCATGTTGGTCTCTGGGTTTGTGGCACTTCTTATTTTAGGTTTTTCTTTTTGGCTTAAAGGGCGCATTGTTGAAGGTGCTCCGACAGGTGCTCAGAACGCAGTTGAGTCTCTAGTAGGTTTTGTAAATGACACTGTGCGTGACAACTTTCCAGTCCATAATCCAGTTATTGCACCATTGGCCTTAACTATATTTGTATTTATTTTCCTTTGTAACTTCTTCGATATATTGCCAGCGTATCTGTTAGGACATGTGGCAGAAGGTTTGGGTGCTCCAGCATTTCGCCCTGTTGCAACTAATGATTTGAATCTGCCTGTTGCGATGGCGCTCACTGTATTTGCTATGGTGTTGTATTATGAGTTTAAATTAAAACCAGTTCACTTTGTAAAGGACTTGTTGTTTCAGCCGTTTGCAAATCTATTGCTGATGTCTAAAAATCCGGTTGTTAAACTTTTGGGCGTTCTTATTATTCCATTGAATTTAATATTGAAGCTGATTGAAGAAATCGCTAAGCCGTTAAGTCTTTCGTTTCGATTGTTTGGTAATATGTTTGCAGGTGAAGTTATTTTCTTGTTAATTGCCTCATTGCTTCTGGTTAATAATTTTTCAGACATGGCATCAATGGGCGGTACAATTTCTGAAATTATGGGTTTATTGGTTGGCTTGGGCTGGTCACTTTTCCATATGTTTATTGGCTTATTGCAGGCTTTTATTTTCATGATTCTTACAGTGGTGTACTTATCAATTGCACACCAACCTGTAGAACACTAAGTTTTAAAATCGTTACATATTATTAAATAGGAGAGTATAAAAATGGATGCAACAACAATCATCACAGCCGCTTCGGCAATTTCAGTGGGTGTTATCTTGGCAGCTGCCGGTTTGGGTTCAGCAATTGGCTGGGGTCTTATTTGTTCTAAAACTTTGGAAGGTATTGCGCGTCAGCCAGAAATGCGCCCTCAATTGATGTTTAACATGTTTATCTTTGCTGGTTTGATGGAATCTTTTCCTTTTATCATTATGGCTTTCGCATTGTGGTTCTTATTCGCTAACCCATTCTTAGGTTAAATAAGAGCAAGTTGGCAAATAAGAATACGGGACGGTACTCATGAGTATTGATTTAACACTGGTAGGGCAGTTTATTGTTTTTATTACAATGCTGTTGCTATTGAAAAAAATGTTGTACGTACCATTGAATGATGCGATGGAAGCACGTACGAAAAAGATTGAAGATGGCTTGGCTGCGGCTGATGCTGGTTTAGAAGCAAGAGCGAAAGCTGCTGCTGACGCTGCTGCGCAGATTGATGAAGCTAAGGCAAAAGCACAGGAAATTCTTGCTGCAGCGGATAAACGTGCTGCGGAAGTAAAAGAAGAAGCTGTGCAGAAAGCGCGTCTTGAAGCTGAAAGTATTGTGGAAGCAGGCAAGGAAGAGCTGGCTGCTGAATTGAATCGCACTCAACAAGCCTTGCGCGAAGAAGTTGCGGATATCGCAATTTTAGCAGCAGAACGTATTGTTGGCGAAGAGCTGGATGCGAAGAAGCACGCCAAGCTTATCGATTCTGTCGTTGAGCAAGGGTTTAATGCGGCATGAGTACAACTAAGATTTCACGACGCTATGCGGTTGCATTGTTTGAGCTGATTCAAGAAGGTGTGGATATTCGTCCTGCTTTGCTTGAGGTCGCGACATTTGCTTCTAATGCTGAGGCAAAAGTGATTCTTGAGTCACCTGCGTACCCCGATGCGATGAAATGTAATATGTTAGGCAAGGCTGTTTCTGGAGCCGGCGCTAAAGAAGTTTCTCGTTTGGTAGAGATTTTATGTGAGCGTAATAAAGTTATTTTATTGCCTGAGATTGCATGTTTGGTAGATCAGATGGTTGCTGAATCTGAAAGCTCGGTGGATGCGGAAGTGACCTCAGCAGTGAAGTTAACTGCAGCAGTGCAGAAATCATTGTCTGGAAGCTTAACCTCAGCGGTTGGCAAAACGGTAAATATTATTGCTAGTAAGGATGCATCTATTTTGGGTGGTGTTGTGATTCGTATTGGCGATCGAAAGATTGATTGCTCTGTAAAGGGCAGGCTTGATGGCTTGAAAAAGGCTATTATAAGCTAAGCGGTTTTAGTTTTAGGGATTTAAAAGTTAAGGTCAGAGGTTGATTATTATGAAGCTCGATACAGCGGAAATTAGTTCCATCATCAAAGAGCAAATCAAGGGATTTGAGGCAACGGTCGCGGATGCAAATGTTGGCACCATCGTTTCTGTTGCTGATGGCGTAGCACTGATTCACGGTTTGGCTGGTGCCATGGCTGGTGAAATGTTGGAATTCCCAGGCAATACCATGGGTATGGTCTTGAACTTGGAAGAAGACAGTGTTGGTGCTGTAATCTTCGGTGAATATATCCACTTGCGCGAAGGTGACGAAGTTAAATCAACAGGCCGTATCTTTGAAGTTCCAACTGGTCCTGAATTGAAAGGTCGTGTTGTTGATGCTTTGGGTCGCCCGATTGATGGTTTGGGTCCAATTAAAGCTAGCTGTAGTGATGTGGTTGAGAAAGTTGCACCAGGTGTAATTGAGCGTCAATCAGTAGATGAGCCTTTGGGTACTGGTATCAAATCCATTGATGCCATGATTCCTGTAGGTCGCGGTCAACGTGAGTTGATTATTGGTGACCGTCAAACAGGTAAAACTGCCATTGCGATTGATACGATTATTAACCAAAAAGATTCCGGCGTAACATGTATTTATGTGGCTGTTGGTCAAAAAGCCTCCACTGTTGCAACGGTTGTTCGTACATTAAAAGAACATGGTGCATTAGAAAATACAATTATCGTAGCTGCATCTGCATCTGAATCTGCGGCGCTACAATATATTGCGCCTTATACGGGCTGTACCATGGGTGAGTATTTCCGTGACCGTGGTGAAGATGCACTAATTGTTTATGATGATTTGACCAAACAAGCTTGGGCTTATCGTCAGGTTTCTTTGATTCTTCGTCGTCCTCCAGGTCGTGAAGCCTATCCAGGTGATGTATTCTATTTGCATTCTCGTTTGTTGGAGCGTGCTTCTCGCGTGAGTGCGGCTTATGTTGAAGAATTCACCAAGGGTGAAGTTACAGGTAAAACAGGTTCTTTGACTGCATTGCCAATTATTGAAACACAAGAAGGTGATGTATCAGCATTCGTTCCTACCAACGTAATCTCTATTACTGATGGTCAGATTTTCTTGGAAACAGGTTTGTTTAACTCAGGTCAACGTCCAGCAGTGAATGTTGGTTTGTCTGTGTCTCGTGTGGGTGGTGCTGCTCAAACCAAAGCTGTGAAAAAAGTTGGTGGTGGTTTGCGTTTGGACTTGGCTCAATACCGTGAATTGGCGGCATTTGCTCAGTTCGCATCTGATTTGGATGCTGCGACACGCGCTCAGATTGAACGCGGTAAACGTGGTATGGAAGTTTTGAAGCAAGAAGAAAATGCACCGCAATCAATTGCGGAAATGACTTCAATCCTATATGCCTTGGGCAATGGGGATTTGGATGATATTGAAGTAAATAAGATTGTGGCTTTTGAAAAAGCTTTCTTGAGCTTCTTGAATCATGATTATAAATCACTTATGGATGGTTTGAATGCTAAACCAGCATTGAGCGATCAAGTTGTGGAAGATTTAAACAAGGCTATTGCAGCGTTTAAAGCAACGGCAACCTGGTAAGGAGTAGCTAAGTGGCTTCTGCAAAAGAGATACGGGGACAGATTAAAGCGACCCAGAATACCGCTAAGATTACCAAAGCCATGGAAATGGTTGCGGCATCGAAAATGCGTAAGGCTCAAGATGCAGTTTTAGAGGCTCGTGCTTATGCTGAAGGCATTAAGCGTATTGTGCATAACTTGATGCGTGCACACCCTGAATATAAACATGCTTTTTTAACCAAGCGTGATGAAGTAAAGCGTATGGGCTTGATTGCTGTATCTACAGATAAAGGTCTTTGCGGTGGTTTGAATACCAACGCGATGAAGAAAGCCTTTGCTGTAATGCAAGCTTCAAAGGTTGATGTAGATGCGATGAATATTGGTCGTCGTGCATCGCAGGCTATGCGTCGCTTTGGTGTGAATATTGCGGCCAGTGTTGAAGATATTAATGATGCTCCGAGTCTGGATGAGATTCTAGGCGTTGTTCAAGTTGCCATGGACAAATATTTGGCTGGTGAATTGGATGAAGTTCATTTGGTTTACAGTAAATATGTTAATACCATGACCCAAGAGCCAACAAGCATGCGTTTATTGCCATGTGATGATTCCGATGTGGATGAATCAGAAGCATACTGGGATTATTTGTACGAGCCTGAAAGTCAGGTCGTATTGGAAGGTCTTTTGCGTCGCTACATTGAAGCATTGGTATATCACAGTGTTTTAGAAAACAAAGCATGTGAGCATTCTGCACGCATGGTGGCGATGAAAGCCGCTACAGATAATGCAAAAGATATTGTCAAAGATTTGCAGGTTACATATAACAAGGCGCGACAAGCAGCGATTACGCAAGAAATTGCTGAAATTTGTTCAGGCGCTGCGGCTTCGGCCTAAAAGAGTTTAGAAATTGTTGAGAGGTCAATAACATGAGTGCAGGAAATATTGTACAAGTGATCGGTCCCGTTGTGGATGTTCGTTTCACATCAGGCGATTTGCCACAGATTTATAACGCATTGGTCATTGAAGAAGCTGGCTTGACCATGGAAGTGCAGCAGCATGTAGGTGACAACACTGTGCGTGCGATTGCCATGGGTTCAACCGATGGTTTGAAGCGTGGTATGGCTGTGACTGATACTGGCGACGCTATTAAAGTTCCTGTTGGTCAAGCGACGTTGGGTCGTATCATGAATGTTTTAGGAGATGGCATTGACTTTGAAGGCAAGGAAGTTGCCACTGAAGAAAAATGGACCATTCATAGAGCAGCACCTTCATTTGAAGAATTGGCTCCTGCCTCTGAGATTTTGGAAACAGGAATTAAAGTGATCGACTTGATGGCTCCAATTGCTAAGGGTGGTAAAGTTGGTCTGTTTGGTGGTGCGGGTGTTGGTAAAACCGTAAATATGATGGAATTAATCAATAACATTGCGAAGGCACATGGTGGTTTCTCTGTGTTTGCTGGTGTTGGTGAGCGGACCCGTGAAGGCAACGATTTCTATTACGAAATGAAAGAGTCTAATGTATTGGATAAAGTTGCGCTTGTGTATGGTCAAATGAATGAGCCTCCAGGTAACCGTTTGCGCGTTGCGTTGACTGGTTTGACTATGGCGGAGTATTTCCGTGAAGAAGGTCGTGATGTATTGATCTTTATTGATAATATCTATCGTTATTCTTTGGCGGGTGTTGAAGTATCTGCGTTGCTTGGTCGTATGCCATCAGCGGTGGGCTATCAACCAAACTTGGCTGAAGAAATGGGTAAATTGCAAGAACGTATTGCTTCCACCAAGGTTGGCTCTATTACTTCTGTGCAAGCTGTTTATGTGCCGGCGGATGACTTGACTGATCCAGCACCAGCAACAACATTTGCGCATTTGGATTCAACGATTGTATTGTCGCGCCAAATTGCAGAATTGGGCATTTATCCAGCGGTTGATCCATTGGATTCAACATCACGCCAGCTTGATCCAAAAGTGATTGGTAATGAGCATTATGATGTTGCACAGGGTGTTCAACAAACATTGCAACGTTATAAAGAGTTGCAAGATATTATTGCAATTTTGGGTATGGATGAGTTGTCTGACGATGATAAATTGTTGGTAACACGTGCACGTAAAATGCAGCGTTTCTTGTCTCAGCCTTTCCATGTTGCAGAAGTATTTACTGGCGCACCTGGTATTTATTGTAAACGTGATGACACAATTGCGGGCTTTAAAGCAATTCTTGCTGGTGAATATGATCACTTGCCAGAGCAAGCTTTTTATATGATTGGCTCGGTTGACCAGGCTGTTGCTAAAGCAGAAAAAATGGCGGCTAAAGGCTAATGGCGACCGTTGATGTTTTAGTTGCAACAGCAGAGCGTGAAGTTTATCGCGGCGAAGCTGATTTTTTAGCTGCTCCTGGTGCAGCTGGTGAATTGGGTATTATGCCTAAGCATACGCCACTGTTAAGTGCTTTGGCTGCGGGTGAATTGCGTATTCACCGTGATGAAGAAATTGATGAAGTATTTATATCTGGTGGTTTTATTGAAGTACAGCCTGATATGATTACTGTGTTGGCAGATACTGCTGAGCGTGCACATGATGTTGATGAAGCGGCAGCGATTGAAGCCCAACGTAAAGCGCAAGAAATTGTTGATACCCAACAAGGCGATGTTGATTATGCACGAGCTGCATCTGAATTATCGATTGCAACGGCTAAATTGGCATTTATGCGTAAGCGTAAAAATCAAAAGTAATAAAGAAATTCTTCTTGCTATTAAAAAGGTCGCTTATGCGGCCTTTTTTTATGCCTAACAAATACTTCTTGCTTCGCCTATGATGATAAGAAAGATTATCGCTATACGTTATAACTTTGAACGAGGTGTACTGTGAATCAATATCAATATCCTAATTTGCAAGTCGTTGTTCTGGCAGCAGGGCAAGGCAAACGCATGCGATCTGCAACACCCAAAGTCTTACATGATGTATTGGGCAGAAGTATGTTGAGTCATGTATTGACCAATATTGAGGCGTTGTGCCCTCAGGGCATTGCATTGGTGACGGGGCATGGTGGTGAGCAGGTTTATGCTACAGTTGAAAAATTATATCATGTTAGTTTGGTAAAACAGGCAGAACAATTGGGTACAGGTCATGCTGTACAACAAGCTGAATCGGCATGTGCCCATGCTGAACATGTTCTCATTGTTTGTGCAGATACACCGTTATTACAAACAGGGACGCTTGCCGGCTTATTGGAAAGGCATATCAAGTCAGAATCAGATATATCATTTTTATCAGCAAAAGTAGATAAGCCGACAGGTTATGGGCGTGTATGTCGTAACCAGCAGAATGAGGTGGAATCTATTGTTGAAGAGCGAGATGTAAATGATGCTCAGCGCTTGTTGAATGAAGTGAGTTCGGGTATTTTTTGTGTAAAACAAGAGCTTTTATTTAAACTTTTGCAGCAGGTTGATAATCATAACAATCAAAATGAATATTACTTGCCAAGTATTGTGCCACTGGCATTACAAGAAGGAGCCAAAGTGGAAGCGGTGCTTATGCCTAATGCCAATGAGATGTTGGGTGTGAATGATAGAATGCAACTGCGTCATGTCACAGAGTTATTGCAACAACGTGTGATTGAAGGCTGGGAAAAAGAAGGTGTGAGCATTGAACAGCCAAACACAGTACGCATTGATGTATCCGTGAAGCTTGGTATGGATACAGTGATTCGTGCAGGAAGCCAACTGCTTGGCAATACGAGCATTGGGGATGCTTGTGAAGTCGGTCCTTATGCTGTTATCAATCAATCATGGGTGGATGATCATGTAAAAATCCATGCGTTTTCTCATCTTGAACAAGCGCATGTTGGCGCGCATGCAGATATTGGTCCTTATGCGCGTTTACGCCCTGAGGCGGAACTTGATGAAGGTGTGAAAATTGGCAATTTTGTAGAAATTAAAAAGTCTATCATCGGTCAAAATAGTAAGGTAAACCATCTGAGTTACATCGGTGATACAACGATGGGCCAGAATTGTAATGTTGGGGCAGGCACCATTACTTGTAATTACGATGGTGCAAATAAACATAAGACAGTCATTGGCGATGGTGCATTTATTGGCTCAGATACTAAACTTATTGCACCTGTCACTGTGGGTGATGGTGCGACAATTGGTGCTGGTAGTGTGATTACCAAGCTGGTGCAAAAGAATGGTTTGACCTTATCGATACGACCAGAGCAACGATATGTTAAAGATTGGAAGAGGCCAGAGAAAAGTTAATGTGTGGAATTATTGGTGGAGCTTCTTCTAAAGCAATTGCAGCGGATTTATTAGCAGGACTGAAGGGTATGGAGTATCGCGGTTATGACAGCGCTGGTATCTGCACCCTGCATCATGTGTTGTTGGAGTGTACAAAAGAAGCTGGAAAATTACATAACTTAGAAGCTGCATTACGTAACAATCGGCATGATGGTTTACTGGGCATAGGTCATACCCGTTGGGCGACGCATGGCGAACCTGTTGTGCGTAATTCACATCCACATTGTAGTCATGATATTGCTGTGGTTCATAATGGTATTATTGAAAATCATGAAGCTTTACGTAAGGAATTAGAACAAACGGGCGTAACATTCGAATCAGATACCGATACGGAAGTGATTCCTTGGATGTTATCACAAGTATTGTCAGAAGGTAAGACGATGCTTGTAGCCATGCAGAAAGTGTTGGCGCGTCTAGAAGGTGCCTACGCCATCGGTGTTGTGCATCAGGCAGATGCGGAGAAAGTCTGGTTTGCACGTAAGGGCAGTCCTTTGCTTTTGGCGCGCAATCATGATGGGCATTATATAGCATCAGATGGTTTGGCTGTTGCAGGATTTGCATCGGATGTGATGTATTTGGATGAGGGTGACTGGGGTTATATTCAAGCTGATTCAGTGAGTGTTTATAATCGTGATGGACAGTCAGTGCCAGATGCATGGCAAGAGCTACCTTATACAGGATCCGCTGTGGGTAAGGGTGATTACGCGCATTACATGCTGAAAGAAATTCATGAACAGCCGAGTGTGGTTGGTAATATTGTGCATGCTTATG
The DNA here is from genome assembly GCA_913055645.1 of uncultured Pseudomonadota bacterium. GTDB lineage: Bacteria > Pseudomonadota > Zetaproteobacteria > Mariprofundales > Mariprofundaceae. The sequence goes on from CAJXLC010000008.1 coordinate 18,553, forward strand.
CAGATAGTGAGCACATTGCATTTCCACATGCTGACTTTGTTCAATCGACCCCCTTAGCCGAACGTATTGTGATGGTGGCATGTGGAACTTCATACCATTCGGCATTAACTGCGCGTTATTGGCTTGAGCGTTATTTACAAATTCCCGTTGAAGTCGATGTGGCATCAGAATACCGCTATAGAAACCCTGTGATTGGTAAGAATACTTGGTTGGTTACACTTTCTCAATCTGGTGAAACTGCCGATACTTTAGAAGCACTACGATTATTTAAGCAGAGAACGCCTGATAACTATACCTTGGCGATTTGTAATGTAGTAAGTTCATCGTTGGTGCGTGAATCAAGTGGTTTTATTGAACTTTGTGCAGGACCAGAAATCGGCGTGGCATCAACCAAAGCTTATACAGCACAATTGACTGTATTGGCTTTATTTTCGATTAAATTGGCGATGCGTGTAGGCGGTATTCAAACTGATGCATGGCAAGGGCATTATCAGGCATTTTTGGATGCTGTGGAAGGCATGAAGGAGTTATTGCTGCGAACCAATGAAATTATACCGTTGGTTCCGCTTTTTGCGAATGTACGTGGGGGGTTGTTTTTGGGAAGAGGCCCTTGTTATCCATTGGCTTTAGAGGGTGCTTTAAAGTTAAAGGAAATTTCGTATATACATGCCGAAGGTTACGCAGCAGGTGAAATGAAGCATGGTCCGATTGCGTTGATTGATGAGCATTTGCCTGTAATTGTTATTGCACCACGGCAGTATCATTTAGAGAAAGTTATTTCGAATCTTTATGAAGTAAAAGCACGTGGAGCAAAGGTTATTTTGCTTACCGATGCTGATGAACGCGACTGTCCAAAACATGCTGATGCGATATTAAAGTTGCCAGAAGGAGATTTTTTCACGGCACCACTATTAGCATCGATTCCATTGCAATTGCTGGCGTATGAAGTGGCACGCTCCAAAGGCACAGATGTGGATCAACCAAGGAATTTGGCAAAATCAGTCACGGTTGAATAATAAAGATATATTATCATTTGATAATATAATGGTTTTGATATATGGTTCGTGCATGCAAAGTATTCCTAAAGAAAAAATAAGCATGGCGAGTGAAGGATTGCGCGCCATTTCCCATGAATTACGTCTTAGTGTTTTATGCCATTTATTGAATGGTTCTATGTGTGTTGCAGAGTTAATTGAAGCTACAGGTGCATCACAATCCAATTTATCACAACATTTAGCGAAGATGCGGCTGATGGGTATTCTTAATAATGAGAAGCGCGGACAACAAGTATATTATCGTATTGCTAATCCAGCGTTTGCTGAGTTGGTAGAGGCATTGCAAAAGATTTATTGCCCTGAAATGTGCAATTTTGTATTAACTGAGGATGCTTTGGAGGAAAGGTAATATGTTTTTTATGCCTAATATATTAATAAATCGTTATATTATTATGATAATATTGTTGTGTACACCTGTGCTGTCAGATGCTGCTGATATGCTTAGTTTAAAACAAATTATTTCGCATACTGTCAGTCATAACAGGCAGCTTATGGCATCGCAAGAAGGTGTAAGTCAAGCGAATGAACGCATAAATGATATAAAAGGTAAGCGTTTGCCTCATGTTGATGTATCGACGGCTTGGATTTATAGTAATTCACCCTTACATGCATTTGGTAGTAAACTTCAACAGCAATCACTTACAGCAGCAGACTTTGCAGTAAATACTTTAAATAACCCAAGTTATCAGCAAAATTATCAATCTCGTTTGGGGTTAAGTTTGCCCCTCTTCGCAGGTGGAACATTGCAAGCAGCTACAAATCAGGCAGAGAAAAGTGCACAGGCTGCCGCATTGGATTTTGAGTTTCAAAAACAACAGAAAATATATCAAGTGATTGTGACCTATATGCAGAGTTTACAATTTTCTCAAGAACTTGAAAATGATAAGCAGGCGGTGAAAGCCGCAGAAAAGAGATGGTTGGATGCACAGGCTTTACAGAGCAAAGGCATGGCGCTCAAGAGTGATGTGATGGATGCGCATGTCTATGTGTTGCGTCGCCAAGTAGCTGTGGATGAGGCTAGCAATGCTTATCAGGCATCTCTTGAACAATTGGCATTATTAATGGGGCTTAAAAAGCCATTAAACGAGCCTGTGTTGGCGCAACCAGAGATAGACATAGATAACGCTATGCTCAATGGGTTGCAGGTCAAAGCAAGTGAGAAACGTGTGGATCTTCAAGCACTTCAAATGCGTCATGATGCACTATCTTTACAGCGTGATATTGCATACGGGAATAACTTACCACATGTGAATTTGGTTGCAGCGCAAGAATGGAATAGTGCGACACCTGCACTAAAACACGGCAATGCCATGGTAGGCGTGACTGTAAGTATGAACCTTTTTAATGGTGGCTCCGATCAGGCAAAACAACGTCAGGCAGAATCGGCTTATGCGGCAACACAATGGAAAATTGCTAATCAGCGGCAGTTAATTGCCAATCAAGTTAGGCAGGCTAGGAGAGCTTTAGATGTCGCAAAAAATAAATTAACGCGTGAAAAGCAAGTGCTTCAACAGACACAGGAATCATTACGTATTTTATCATTGCGTTATAAGCAGGGCTTAGAAACAACATCGCATGTGCTTGATGCACAGGTGGCAATGGATCACTCACAAGTCGCGCTATTACGTGCGCAATCAGATTTGATGATTGCAAAAGCAGCATTGTTGCTGGCGGCAGGATTATTGAATGAGGGAGCAGTATCATGATTGTAGGAACAACAAAACGAACGCTTACCATACGTTTATTTTCATTGATGGGGGCTATCGCAATACTTTCTTTAACAGCTTGTAGTGATGAGGTATCAAAGACCTCAAACACACCACCTGTAAGTACAGTTGCCAAGAAGCATGTACAGGTTGTGCTGCAAGAGATTCCAACACATTATATTACCAGTGGCACCGTCACATCAGATCATAGGGTGTCTATTAGCACACGTTTGTCAGGTTATATACGCGATATGGCTGTGCGAGAAGGTGATGTGGTTAAAGCAGGGCAGGTATTGCTACATATTGATTCTGTTCATGCCAAGCAAGCTTTGCTGCAAGCCAATGCAGATTTAAGCAATGCGAAAGCTGAAATGCTGCGTTACACAAGTTTGTTAAAAGAAGGTGCAGCGACTTCTCAGCAAGTAGATAAAGTAAAGTTGCGCTATGAGGTGGCACAGTCGCAGGTGAAACAGGCTCAGCATCAGTTAAGTTATGCGAAAATATCATCACCAGTAAGTGGTGTGGTTGTTGAAAAGCGTATGTCGCAAGGTGATTTGGCTTCGCCTGGCATGCCCATTTTAACATTGGAAGATCCAAGTAGTTTATTGGTGCAAACCTATGTATCTGAACAATATATTGGGCAAATCCATGATGGCGATCAAGTGCGTGTGAACATCGCATCGTTAAAGCAATCTTTTCAAGGTGTTGTACGCCAAGTGGTGCAAGCTGCTGGGTCTATAGCGCACCAGTTCTTGGTTAAAATATCACTGCCATCTGCGGCAAATATTCATCCAGGCATGTATGCACAAACGAACTTCCAGACAGGTGTACACAAAGCCTTGTTGCTCCCAGAAGATGCTATATTTTCAAAAGCGGGTATGCATGCAGTGTATGTGCTGGATGATAAGAGTATAGCTCATTATCGCTTAATTCGTATCGGAGAGCGTACGCAAGGCATGGTGCAAATTTTAGCAGGTTTGCATAGTGGCGATCAGGTTGTATGGGATGCAAAGCCAGCACTTCAAACAGGCATGAAGGTTCAACGATGAGTGACTCAACACATGTTGAACCGCCATTAAATATTGCAGGCAAGCTAGGTAAGTTTGCTATGCAAAGTAACTTAACGCCGATAATAAGTGTGATTATTTTTCTTATTGGCGCGTTGGCTTTGATGGTGACACCGCGTGAGGAAAACCCGCACATTGATGTACCCGCAGCCAATATTATTGTGCAAATGCAAGGCTCTAGCCCTGAAGAGGTGCGAAACCTTATTGTGCGCCCGCTCGAAAGAGTGATGCGTGAAATGACGGACATTGACCATACGTATGGCGTTGCCATGGATTCTATGGGTGTTGTAACGGTAGTATTCAAGGTTGGTGCAGAGAAAGAGAGCAGCCTTGTTAAATTATATGACCGTATTATGCACAATTTGGACAGTTTGCCTTTGGGAGCATCGCAACCATTGATTAAACCTATGGATGTTGATGATGTACCTGTATCGGTGATTACATTGTCATCTCAAAACATGGATAGGCTGACGTTAAAACGTTTAGCAGAGCGTGTTCGTGATCAATTGTCGCCACTGCAAGGTGTATCTGTTGCCGATATTATTGGTGGGCAGGATCATGAAATTCGTATTCAAATAGATCCAGCAAAAATGGCTGCCTATGGCATTGCTTTGGATACCTTGCATCAAGTCTTACAAGCTTCTAATCATGGTGGTCATGTGGGTGAGCTGATTGGTGATAATCAAGTGAGTAAAATTTGGTTGGATGGCTATTTAAAAACGGCACAAGAAGTGGGTCAATTGATGGTGGGTGCATGGCAGGATAAAGCCATTTATTTGCGTGATATTGCCACTATTACTGACGGAGCTTCGGAGCTTAATCAATTGCATAGGATTGCTTTTGGACCTGCTTCAAAGCAAGTGGTGACAGGTGAGCCTGAAACGCCAGCAGTATCGATTGCCTTGGCGAAAAAACGTGGCACCAATGCGGTGGTTGTGACACAGGGTATTGCTGATAAGTTAAATGAATTAAAAGGTAATTTTATTCCAGATAATGTGCAGGTGAATATTACCCGTGATTCAGGTAAGCGCGCGGATGCGGCAGTGAATCTGTTGGTTGAACATCTAGCCATTGCTATTTGTACTGTTGTTATTATTTTATTGTTGTTCTTGGGCTGGCGAGAAGCCTCAATTGTTACCATGAATATTCCGATTATTTTGTGCTTGGTGTTGGCGGTTGGATTTTTAGCTGACCAAACGATTAACCGTATTACACTGTTTGCACTGATTCTCGCGCTAGGTCTTTTGGTTGATGATGCCATTGTTGTTATTGAGAATATTCACAGGCACTTGCATCGCGGTGCTCATAATCTATCAGCTAAAGCGGCTTTGATTATTCATGCTACCAATGAAACAGGAAAACCAACCATTATTGCCACCATTGCTGTAATTCTGGCATTTATTCCTATGGCTTTTGTGACAGGTATGATGGGACCTTATATGGCACCGATTCCATTTAATACGCCAATTGCCATGGCGGCATCGTTATTGATTGCCTATGCTTTTACACCATGGATTGCACAGCGTTTTCTACCATGTAAAATGACTGAACTTACCATGGAAGAAAAAGATGAGCAGCCTAAGGATTGGGTGCATCGCAGCTATATGAAGTTAGCACTTCCATTGGTTGAAAATAAAGCCAAACGACGTATTTTTTCGGCGGTTGTATTTGCATTGTTTGTTGCGGCTATGCTTGAGCCTGGCTGGCAGTTTATTCGCCCTGCTGGCATTAATGGACCATTAACCACAGGTGCTGTTGAATTAAAAATGTTACCCAAAGGCAATCAAAACACCTTTAATATTACATTGGATTTAGCCGAGGGTTCAACGTTGGAAGAAACTGATTTTATGGCACGCCAAATTGGTGATGTATTGCGTCAGCATCCTATGGTAAAGGATTATGAGACCTTTGTTGGGCGTGGTGGACCTATTGATTTTAATGGAATGTTGCGTGGCGCAGCATTGTTTCGTGAGGCACCACACTTGGCTGAAATTCGGGTGAATTTAATCGACAAGCATGAACGTACTGAAAATTCTTCAGATATTGTGCTTGAGCTTCGCAAGATGCTCAAACCTCTTTTGGCAAAACACACAGAAGCTTCCGTAAAACTGGTTGAAGATCCACCAGGTCCACCAGTGCGCGCGACATTGTTAGCAGAAATTTATGGGCCTGATTATGAGCAGCAGCGTGCTATTGCAACGCAGGTGCATCATATGTTCTCCAAGACGTACGATGTGGTTGATGTGGATGATTCGGTGGGAGCCAATCAGTTGCAGTACAATATTCATGTTGATAAAGAAAAAGCTGCCGCTTTAGGCATCGCAACATTGCAAGTTGAAACAGCTTTGCGTGACTTTTTACAAGGTTATACGATGGGTGCAGTACATGTTCGAGATGAGCGTCATCAAGTCCATTTACATGTGCAACTTCCACGTTATTTGCGTTCACATCTTGAGGATCTAGATCGGATTTATGTAAGCTCGAAACATGGCTCAGTTCCCTTGTCAGTGGTTGCAACGATTGAAGCCAGCGAAGCATCAAAACCTATCTTTAGCAAAGATGGGCATGCCGTGAGTTATGTGAGTGCCGAACCAAAACAGGGCTCACAGGTGTATTCATTATTGGATATGGATGGGCAGCTTGATGGTAGTGAAATTTTGCCTGGCGTGACATTGAAAACGGGTGGTATGCATTTTGGTGCGACCACGCCTGAAGATACGTTTGGTTATCATATGCTTTGGGATGGTGAAATGCGTTTGACGTTGGATGTATTTCGTGATTTGGGAGCGGCTTTTATTGTCGGTTTGATTCTTATATATTTGTTGATGGTTGCATATTATGGGGAGTTTATTTTACCGATGTTGGTCATGGCACCGACTGCATTGACGATGATTGGCATCTTCCCCGGGCACTGGATTACTGGGCAACCATTCACTGCAACTTCCATGATAGGCATGATTGCTTTAGCGGGTATCGTGGTGCGAAACTCAACCTTGCTTATTGATTTCATTTTGGACTATCGCAAACAGGGTTATGATGTGAAAGCGGCAGTATTAGAAGCCGGAGCCATACGTGCACGCCCTATTTTATTAACTGCTTTGGCAGTGATTGCGGGCACATCGATTATGATTTCGGATCCTGTATTTGGTGGTTTGGGCGTGTCCATGGTGTTTGGCACGATTTCGGCAACCATTCTCACACTGTTTATCACGCCGTTGATGTATTACTTATGGCAGAGAAACAAGCCTGTAAAGACAGAAGCTTGCACATGATTATTTTGAATAAAAAAGGAGTGTTATTATGACAATACAACGGGCTATACGCATTATTGCAGGAACATTTATTATGTTATCGGTGTTTTTATCATCGTTATATAATGGTGTGGAACTATCTGAACCAACATGGCTTTGGTTTACGCTATTTGTAGGTGCAAACTTATTTCAATCAGGCATCACACAATGGTGCTTGATGGAAAAAATTCTCTCTAAACTGGGTTTGAAACACGGTTAAAGAGTACCAGTAGGTGAGTACAGAAGCAGCCTCCCTCCCCCCCTCCTGCGCTGTTTCTGTATTCACTTTTTAATTTTTTAGGAAGGAATCGTTATGGAATGGGTACAACAACATATAGGCAATATTCTGATTGCAATGGTTATTGCGTGGTTGCTTTGGAAACGTCTTATAGCGCCAAAGTTATCAGGTGTAAAAAGTATATCGGCAGCTGATTACCATGACTTTCGCAATGAGGAACATACATTACTGGATGTGCGTTCAGCTGCTGAATGGGAGTCTGGGCATCCAACAGAAGCACTACATATTGAATTAGGCACACTTAGTCAGCGTATGCATGAGTTAAGCAAAGATAAACCTTTGGTAGTGATTTGTGCTTCAGGTAATCGTTCTGCGATGGCTGCAACCAAGCTCGCCAATGCAGGTTTTGCGCCTGTATATAACTTTTCAGGTGGCATGGGTTCATGGAAAGGTGCAGGTCTACCTATAAAACAAGGACGTTAAATCTTAGCAGTGAAGGAGAAGTGATGAATATTATAAAACGATTTGGCATGGTGGTATTATTATTGTTGTTGCCTATGACCGCAACAGCCTGTGGTGCGGGTGAGCAAACAGCAGATGGTTATGAAAATGCTTCGATTGAACATGCTTATGAGCATTGGCAGCAAGGGGAATACTCGCCAATTCCATTTATCATGTTGGATGTGCGTACACCTGATGAATATAAGCAGGGTCATATTGCAGGTGCGAAGTTGATACCCATACAAGTATTGAAAGAGCATTTGGCAGAAGTGCCTAAGGATAAGCAAGTTTATGTGTATTGCCATTCAGGAGCTCGTTCAGCCAAAGCATCTAAAATGCTAGCCAACAATGGTTTTACAAATATTGAGAATGTTATGGGTGGCATTGAAGCTTGGAAAGCTGCGTCTCACCCGGTTGTAAAATAATCAGCGATGCCTATGGTATTTAGACAGCTGTTTGATAAGGATACTTGTACATATACTTATCTATTAGCGAATGAAAGAAAAGAAGCCGTGCTCATAGATACTGTATTGGAATGCATGGAGGAGTATACATTATTACTTTCTCAACTTGGGCTTACATTACGATATGCATTGGATACACATGTGCATGCCGATCATATCACGGCTGCAGGGGTATTGCGTCAACATACCGGTTGTGAAACCGGGATTTCTATTCATGCTGGTGTTGATTGTGCGGATGTTGCGCTCACGGATGGTATGGCGCTCACTGTTGGCTCGTTTGATATTCATGTATTAGAAACACCTGGTCATACCCCCACATGTTTAAGTTTTCTTTGTGGAGACATGGTCTTTACGGGTGATGCATTACTGATTGATGGATGTGGGCGAACCGACTTTCAAGGCGGTGATGCTGGGCAATTGTATGATTCGATTACACAGAAGTTGTTTGTATTGCCTGAACAAACTGTAGTTTATCCTGGACATGATTATCATGGCAAGACCAGTAGCACGATAGGCGAGCAGAAAGCTTGTAATCCACGGCTGAAACATACCAAGCATGATTTTATTGAATTTATGAATCAGTTAGATCTACCAAACCCCAAGCGTATTGAAGAAGCTGTGCCTGCAAACCAAGCGTGTGGACAAGTTTAACTTGTGATACAGGTGAAAACATGAGCCTTTGGATATGGTTTCTTGCCCCAATTATTGGTCTGACATTGGCGATGTTTGGCGCTGGTGGTGGCATGGCTACCGTGCCTATCTTGCACTATGGCTTGGGCTTATCGATGAAGGCTGCGATTGCAGCAAGTTTATGGGTTGTTGTTGTGGTGAGTTTTGTTTCTCTATGGCAGCAAGGTGTTTGGAAGCAGCTTCATATACGTTTGTTATCTTGGTTTGCTGTCGGCGGTGTGATGGGTAGTTGGTTGGGGGCACGCATCGGGCTAAGCATATCGGACATGCTTCAAAGTATGATATTCGGTTTGCTAACATGTTTTGTTGCATGGTGGATGACCAAGCCTAAACCACAGCAAAATAAGCGTGAGAAAACAAAGTGCCAATGTGCTCGAACATTATTGGTTGGTGTTGCATTGGGAATGGTTACAGGTGTACTTGGTGTGGGCGGTGGTTTTTTGATGGTGCCGGCTTTGTTGTGGCTTGGTATTGTTGAATATCGTTTGGCGGTGGCGCATTCATTATTGTTGATCATCGTTAATGCGACAGTTGCGGGTCTTGGTTATTGGGGGCACGTGGAATTCTCGTGGCAACCATTGCTTCTGGTGATGATGTTGGCGATTGCAGGAACATTTATAGGCAACAAACTGTGTAAGGTGTTGCCTATAAAACAGATGCAGAAACTATTTAGTTTGCTGCTGTTATCTATCGGTGTTTTTATGCTTATGAATGCCGTACGTATGATTTAATTGAGTATATAGAGGGCGAATGAAATGAAAGTGATTGATGTGAACAGACTTTATTCAACATGGTTGGCGGCCAAAGAGCGCGGTGATTCTTGCTGTATTATTGATGTGCGTGAAGTGAATGAATATATGCAAGGGCATGTGCCTGGAGCGCGGTTGATTGTATTAAATACAGTGCCATCTCGCAGTGACGAGTTTCCCAAACAAGGCGATGTGTATGTCATTTGTCGTTCGGGTATGCGCTCATCACAGGCTATTGAATTTTTAGAGCAGAACTATGGGCATGAGAACTTGATCAATGTTACAGGTGGTACGATGGCGTGGATTGAGGAAAATTATCCTATTGAGCAAGCATTATGAGTTGGTTAGGTAAGTTTCCAGCGTTGAAGGATGTTGAGGATAAACAATTGTATGCGGAGCTTGCTGGGCAGAAAGTATTGCATGCACCTAAAGGTCATCAGTTGTTTCGAGAAGGTGATGCATGTAAAGGTTATGTATTGGTCATTTCAGGTTCAGTGCGGGTTTATAAAATAGATGAAGAAGGACGTGAGATTTTATTATACCGCGTGGGCGAAGGTCAAAGTTGCATGCTTACCACAACATGTTTGCTTGGTTTGCAGCATTACCCTGCTGAAGGGGTTGCGGAAAGTGATGTGGACCTAATCGTGTTGTCACCGAAGCTATTTGAGCGTCTTTTGGTGGGCTCAAATAGTTTCAGGCGTTACGCAATGGCATATATTGGGGAACGTATTTGTGATATGATGATGTTGATTGAGGATGTGGCATTTGGTCGTATGGATCAACGTGTAGCTCGTATATTGTTGAGTCGTGCTGAAAAAGAAGGTGATGTATTGACTTGCACCCACCAAGAATTGGCTTTTGAGTTAGGTACAGCGAGAGAAGTGGTAAGCCGTATGTTAAAGAGCTTCGAACGTCGTGCTTGGGTTGAATTGAACCGTGGAACCATTGTGTTGTTAGAGCGCTCTTTATTAGGACAAATGAGTCATGAATAGCGATTCAAATCGCGTTACAAATACTCAAAAGGGCGTTGCAAATACCCAATGATTGAGTAACAAAATGATAGCAACCGCTATTTTGTTACTCAAGAGCGACACATGCCGCGTTCCGAAAACCCAACGCATGAATAACAAGAAGGATAAAATTCATCATTTTGTTATTCAAGAGTAGTGTGACTTTGTCACAGACGGATGAGATATTATATATTATTATTCGCTAATACATTGATGTATAGGAGGCTTGATATGAAAGCAAATGTTGGTGGTTTGGATAGAATAGTACGTGTAGTTGCTGGTCTTGCATTATTATTGGCTGGTTTTATGGCTGGTATTGCAGCGCCTTGGAATTATGTCGCGATGGGAGCGGGCGCGGTGTTTGTTTTGACATCGATGGTTAGTTTTTGCCCACTGTATGCGATTTTTGGCATTAATTCTTGCCCTACAAAATAATTTAGAAATTCAATTTATTAGGGAAACTTCCCTAAAATCAGTCAGTTAGACTGGTATTACAAGGGGATTCCCCTATAAAGAGAGAGAATATATGGCACATGTAGCGATTATCGGCGCGGGCATTGGTGGAATGCCCGCGGCTTATGAAATGAAGGCAGAGTTAAAAAAACTGGGTGGTGAGCATGAAGTCACAGTGATTTCTAATGTGGATTATTTTCACTTTACTCCATCAAACCCATGGGTAGCAGTAGGTTGGCGCGATAAGGAACAGATAAGTTTTGAATGTTCTCCGTATTTGAATAAAAAAGGCATTCACTTTTTATCATGTGGTGTGGATGAAATTTTGGCTGATGAGAACCGTTTGCGTTTGGGTAATGGGCAGCACTTGGATTATGATTACCTTATTGTGGCAACAGGCCCTCGCTTGGCATTTGAGCTTGTACCGGGCATGGGTCCAGAGGGACATACACATTCAATCTGTCATGTAGATCATGCGGTTAAGGCGCATGAGGCATTTGAAGAATTTTGTGAGAACCCTGGTCCGATTGTTGTTGGAGCCGTGCAAGGCGTATCATGTTATGGTCCTGCGTATGAATATGCTTGTATTTTGGATACAGAGCTTCGTAGGCGTAAAATTCGTGATAAAGTTCCTATGACCTTTATTACACCAGAACCATATATTGGACACCTTGGTTTGGGTGGCGTGGAAGACTCTAAGGGTTTGTTGGAATCAGAGCTTCGCAAACGTGATATTAAGTTTATTACAAACTGTAAAACAACAGAAGTGCATGAACATACGTTGGATTATGAAGAAGTAGACCGTCATGGTGAAGTGATTGCATCGGGTAGCTTAGACCATAAGTTTGCTATGTTAATGCCACCATTTCGTGGGGTTGGACCTGTAGCAGAGTGTGAGGGCTTGGTGAATCCTATGGGTTTTGTAACCATCAATGAATTTCAGCAAAATCCAACATTTAAGAATGTTTTTGGTACGGGCGTGATTGTGGCTATTCCTCCTGTAGAGGCGACACCATTGCCTGTAGGAACACCGAAAACAGGATTTATGATTGAATCTATGACGACCGCAATCGTGCATAATATTGTACATGATTTGAAAGGTGAGCAGCCTGAGCAATGTGGTACATGGGGCGCTATTTGCTTGGCAGATTTTGGTAATGGTGGCGTAGCTTTGGTTGCTTATCCGCAGATTCCACCGCGTAATATGGTATGGGCTAAGGGTGGTAGCTGGGTGCATGTTGCCAAGGTTGGTTTTGAGAAATACTTTATGCGTAAAATGAGAACAGGTGTGTCTGAACCATTTATGGAAAAAGCATTTCTTAAACGTATGGGTATTGAACGTTTGAAGTAATCGGTTGATGCACCACAAAGGGATGAAATATCCTTTGTGGTGTATTTACAAAGATGCAATAAATACGGAGACATGGAATGTCTGAAACATATACACAATATACAAATGAATTATCTGCCAGCATTGGTAATTTGCGCAAAGATATACCCGATGTCATGAAAAGTTTTTCTGCCATGGCAAGTACGGCATTGGTGAAAGGTGCACTGGATAAAAAGACCAAAGAATTGATTGCTTTATCCATTGGTGTGGCAGGGCATTGTAAGGGTTGTATTGGCTTTCATGTGGAGGCGCTTGTTGCCTTGGGCGTAAGCCGTGAAGAATTGACGGAATGCTTAGGCGTGGCTGTGTATATGGGCGGTGGACCATCATTGATGTATGCGGCAGAAGCGATGCAAGCATTTGAGGAATTTTCAAACACGTGAGTTTCGTGTTTAACCTAGGAGTCTTCTGGACTTAGGCTGATTTATACTCAACTATAGAGGTGATATATGAGATTCATGGTATTGTTATTGGTATATTGGCCATCAACTTTATGGGCTGACCCGCTTGATCAAGGTGAGGCATATGTAACGCGCCAAGGTCCGCCTGTATGGATGGATAAAATGGATTTTAGCCTGCTGATCGTAAATTATGCGGTGTTTGCATTGGCACTTATTGCATTGGCTTGGCTTGTGTTTAAAAGGCCGCAATACTTGCAACGTTTAGAGTCATTTATTCTAACACCTTTCCGTGCCATTTTAGCGCGAGCAAAGCGTACGGGCGGCATGATAGGAGAATTTTTACACGTGGTGACTGGCTTGCTTGCATTTGTAAGTCTTGCTGCCTGGGTTTTCTTTTGTCAGTGGTTGAAATATCAAGGCTTAGGGGCAATCTCAATGGTTGGCTTGGCATTTGGCGCGCTTATGTTGGTGCGTTTAGTAAAAGGCAATGAGAAGCCGAAGGTGATTTAATCTATGTTCCGAATCAGTTTATTGGATTTGGGAGAGTAATTAGCGAGGTGATACGTGCAGTGGATTGATGATATACCGTATATTTTCTTAATTGCAGCAGCGATATTGATGGCGCTGATGCCTTTTCAGCCAGCACCTCACTTGGTTGAGAAATATCATATGTTCTTAGCAGACGAACTTCGTAAACCTATCGATATCTTTGATGTGATATGGCACTTATTACCGACATTGTTATTGCTTGTTAAAGTATTTCGAGATTTCGTGAAGCCATAGCGACACTGAGTATTTGATTACTTTCCTAAGCGAATCTGGCATGTTTTTTGCTTGACTTATAGTTCTTAATAAACGCTTATTTCTAGGGGGATAATAATGGATCCAGTGAAAGAGCAAGTCCTAACGCTTTTTTCCAAGTTGACTGCGGGTGATTTCACCTATCGAGCAAGTGGTGATGACCCATTGATTCAGCAGGCAAATGTATTAGCGGAGCAGTTGGAAAGTCGCATGCTAGAGCAATTGGACGATATGGTTACCATGACCATGAATGCATTTGAAACCACTATGAGTATGGGGCATTTAGAGCAAGGCATGGCGCATCTTGATGATAGATCGATGAATATGGCTGCTGCGAGTGAGCAAATGAGTGCCAATGTTGCACATGTAGCTGAGCGCGTTGATCAGGTGAATGAAAATATTGTACACGCTAATCAACAAAGCCAAGATGCTACCGTTGCGGTCAATCATGCTGTGGAAGCGATGAATCATATTGATACACGGGTTGATGAAGCCAGTGAACGTGTTCAAGGACTGACAAAAGCATCGGAAGAAATTAATAGTATTTTGGGTGTGATTCAAAAAATATCTGATCAAACGAATTTATTGGCTCTTAATGCCACCATTGAGGCTGCAAGAGCGGGAGATGTTGGTAGAGGCTTTGCCGTTGTGGCAAATGAAGTGAAAGAGCTATCGCATCAAACAAAACAAGCAACTGAGAATATTGTCGAAAAGATTCACCGCATCCAAGAAAATGTCGAAAGCATTGCAATCGTAACGAAAGATATTTCTAGTGCTGTTGAGCAAGGCAATAATGATATGGGCAAAGTAGATAAGCGCATGCATGAAATGAATGATGCTTTAAATATTATTGCTGGAGAGGTCGATCAAATTACCCAGGCAACACACGATCAGTCAGCTGCATCACAAGAAGTGGCTGAGTCTGTAGCTGAAACAGCTACGATGGTGGGCAGCAATCGTCAAGTTGTGACTCAAACTTTAAATGATACCGATGCATTGGAATCTAAACTTGTTAGTGAAATTCAAGAATTTGGCGAGATGAAACTACAAGATGCGGTGTTGAGATTGGCTAAATCGGATCATATTTTATGGAAAAAACGTTTGGTTAATATGATTTTAGATCGTGGAGATATTGAGCTATCTACTGTAGCAAGTCACCATGATTGTCGATTAGGCAAGTGGTATGATGCTATTGGAAAAGATACGTATGGTACAAAAGCTGCTTTTAAAGAAATGGCAATACCACATGAAAAAGTTCATACACTCGGTCGGCAAGCTGTAGAGCGTTACAATAGCGGTGATAAAGAAGGGGCTATTGCAGATGTCAAAGCTATTGCGCCATTGTCAGAGCAAGTTGTGAGCTTATTGGACCGTTTGATTGTAGAGACATCATAATTACGCGGTGGGCGTGGGATTATTTTTCGACAAGAATAAGATGTTTTCCATGATCTGTGGGTTCATTGGAAAGCACCTTGTAGCCCTGCTCTTCGCAGGAACGCGGTACATTTTCCAAAGGCTCGCCCTTATTAAGCAAGACTTCTAACTGTTCGCCAGCATCCATTTTTGCTAATTGCAATTTTACTTTCACAAATGTCATGGGGCAGGTTTCATTGGTAATATCGAGAAAATGTTTCATGTATGTTATTCCTTTAAATAAAGATAATATGTGAATTTTCAGAATCATTGAGGAAGGTGGCAACGCCAACAACATCTTGAACCTCTTCAATCATATCACTTTGCTCAACTTCTAAGATTTTCATCGCCATTTCACAGGCAACAATGCGTACGCCCAAAGCGTGCGCTGCTTCCGCTAGCTCTGGAAGTGTGGCGACATTGTGCTGTTTCATCATCATGGACATTAGTTTAGGGCTAGCGCCAAAAAAGTTTAAACGGGATAAGGGGAGGTTGTTTAATCCACCCATTAAGAAGTTGAATGCTTTGGCTAAGATGCTTTTACCCATGGCTATGTGCCCCTTATCTTTTTTGAGAGCATTAAGCCCCCAAAATGTAAAAAACATGGTAACTTCGCGATTGGTTGCAGCGGCTCCTGTGGCAATGGTGAATGCTGCAACCATTTTATCAAAGTCGCCCGAAAAACAGACAATGGATATTTTTTTCTTATCTGTGGGAATGTTCATATGCTGCCTCCATGACATTAAGGGCTTGGCAAACTAATGGCTAGTATTGAAAGCGCAAATATGGCGACTATGGACGTATAGTAATAAGCAATCTAATATAGGCTCTGTAGTGTGACTTTGCTTCAAAGGTGACCGCTACATGGATGATACTAATTTTTAATAAGAGTGGAAAAGGTCAATGGAATTGCAGTATTTTTTTCAAGAACAAGGCATGATTTTTTATGATACTCCTATAGAAAATGGTGATGTGAACTGCGCTTGAATAACGTGGAAATAACAGGCAAAACAAATGTTTACGGCATTATTGGATGCCCGATTAAGCATTCGCTATCGCCAGTATTTCAGGCTTATTTTGCTGAGCAGCAGGGTTTGGATGCGGTCTATGTGCCCTACCATGTTGAACAAGTGCATTTAAAAAATGCTATTGATGGCTTGGCGGCATTGGGTGTACAAGGGGTGAATGTCACCGTACCCTATAAAGAAGCAGTGCTACCATATGTGCAAGCAGATAAAGATGTGCAATGTATTGGAGCTGCCAATACACTTACATTGGCAGATGGAGGCTGGCAGGCAAGCAATACGGATTGGCAGGGTGTTGCATCCGTATTTGCAGGTACAGGGTTGGATTTAAAGAATGAACATATATTGCTTTTTGGTGCAGGTGGAACAGCGCGTGCAGTATTGCATGCGGCATATAAGGAAGGTGTAGCTAGTGTGGCAATATGTAATCGCTCACCTGAGCGAGTAGAGCAACTCGTTAAACATGCTAAACAGCATTATCCAAGTATGGATTGTTATATGCTTGCTTGGCAACAGGACGAAGTGACTTCCATGTGTCATAAATCACCCATGGTTATCAATACGACAAGTATTGGCTTAGGCACATCAGACAAATTCCCTTTTGAAATGAGTGGGGATGGTTGGTTAATGGATGCGGTGTATAAACCAGGTGGGAAAACAGCATTTATACAGGCTGCGAATTTGTCCGAACGCAGCATGACGGATGGTTTGCCGATGTTAGTGGCTCAGGGTGCAAAATCCTTTACAAACTGGCATCCGCAGCAAATACCTGATATATTGGATGCTCTGACTTGGATGGAGACAAAGCTGAAGCGATGCGCAAGCGTGTTTCCTGGCTGGGAGGATTGTAAATGAGGCAGACCAGACTTGGCGATATTTTGCTACGTAAGCAGGCTATCAATAAAGAGCAGTTGGCGCATGCTCATCGTGAGATGAAGCTGAACGGTGTTAGCTTAACGGCCGAGTTGGTGAAGGCTGGACTGTTTACAGAAGAAGAACTCGCTAAATTTATAGGCAAGTCATTTGGTCGCCCTGTCATTGATTTGAGCAAGGTGGATGTTCAGGCTGATCTGACAGATATTCCCATTGATATGCTGCGTAAAAATGCAGTAATTCCGATTCACCGTAAGGGTAATGCCATTACTTTAGCGGTTGCTGACCCGTATGATATTAATGCCTTGGATGAAATTGCGTTTATCAGTGGCAGTCAAGTTGATGTAGTAGTGGTAACAGAATCTCAAATTCTTGAGAAACTTGATGAGCTGGGTGGTGCAGGACAACAGCTTGAAGATGTGATGGGTGAGCTTGGTGCCGATGAAATGGAGATTGTGGACACCGAAGATGTCGAGATGGACGAACATTCCCTTGCTGCGGAAACAGAGACGGCCCCTGTTGTTAAATTGGTCAACTTGATTTTGTTGGATGCCATTAAACGAGGCGCATCTGATATCCATATTGAACCTTATGAGAAGTCATTGCGTGTGCGTTATCGTGTGGATGGTGTGTTGCATGAGATTATGCGCCCACCGTTAAAAATGCGTGATGCCATGGTATCGCGTCTCAAAATTCAGGCGCGTTTGAATATTGCAGAGCGCCGCGTGCCGCAAGATGGGCGCATTAAATTGCGCTTATCCAAAGCAAAGACAGTGGACTTTCGTGTGTCTGTATTGCCTACATTGTTTGGTGAAAAGGTTGTGATGCGGCTTTTAGATTCGTCCAATTTGCAATTGGATATGGTGAAGCTTGGTTATGAAGAAGGGGATTTGAAACATTTTCAACACCACATTCATCAACCGTATGGCATGGTGCTGGTGACAGGGCCAACGGGTTCGGGGAAAACGGTAAGTCTGTATTCAGCGGTGGCTGAATTAAATCAGCCTAGTGTGAACATTTGTACCGCAGAAGATCCTGTTGAATTTAACTTTATGGGCATTAATCAGGTAAATGTAAATCCTGCTGTAGGTTTGGATTTTCCAGAAGCATTGAAATCATTTCTTCGTCAAGATCCAGATATTATTTTGATTGGTGAAATTCGTGATTTTGATACAGCTGCGATTGGTATTAAGGCAGCTCTAACTGGGCATTTGGTCTTGGCAACATTGCATACCAATGATGCGCCTTCGACCATGACTCGCATGGTGAATATGGGTATTGAATCGTTTTTGGTTGGCTCAGCTGTGAATTTGGTAACAGCGCAACGTTTGGCACGTCGAACCTGTAAAGAATGCTCGGAACCTATTGAAATACCAGCAGAAGCACTTGTTGATGCAGGTTTTTCAGAGCAAGAAGTTGGCTCTTTTCAACCGATGCAAGGTAAAGGTTGTAACACATGTAATGGAACGGGCTATAAAGGGCGTGTGGGCATTTACCAAGTGATGCCAGTCACGGATGAAATCCGCGATGCTGTGTATGCTGGGAAAAATTCAGATGATATTAATGATATTGCAGTTTCTCAAGGCGTGAAAACATTGCGTATGGCGGCGTTGAATAAGGTGCGCGATGGTTCAATCTCACTTGAAGAGTGTCTGCGTGTAACGGTGGGTGACTGATGCCAATTTTTAACTGGACAGCAAAAACAAGAGATGGTCAAAGTAAGGCGGGTGAGATGGATGTGGCGAATAAAGATATCGCGATAGCCACCTTGCGTAGACAAGGCTTAACCGATATTAAAGCAAAGAAAAAGCCGATAGAAATTGAGATTTTTCCTGAAAAAGTGGAAGAAAAAGATATTTCCATCTTTTTTCGCCAATTATCGACCATGATTAATGCAGGTCTACCGCTGGTGCAGTGTTTTGAGCTTGCCGAACGTGGTTCTGATAAAAAATCCATGGCGAAATTGCTGAAAGGTGTGCGTGTAGAGTTGGAAGGCGGCACACCATTGGGGGAAACGTTTCGTAAGTTTCCAAAGGAGTTTGACCGTCTAACGTGTTCGTTGGTGGAAGCTGGTGAGCAGGGTGGTATTTTGGATAGTATCTTGTTGCGTTTGTGCACGTATAAAGAAAAAGCTTTAGCACTTAAGGCTAAGATTAAATCGGCAATGATTTATCCCGCAGCGATTTTAGCGGTCTCTTTCATTGTAACATCGATTTTAATGATTTTTGTGATTCCAGTATTTAGCGAGATGTTTTCATCCTTTGGTGCGGAACTGCCTGGACCTACCAAAATAGCCATGGCGGTTTCGGATTTATTTGTGGAATATTGGTATGTTGTATTGTTTACACCATTTGTATTGATTTGGAGCGTAAAAGCTATTTATAAAACACCGCAAGGGCACTATCAGTTGGATAAACTATTGCTCAACTTGCCTGTGGTTGGCGATGTGTTGCGCAAAGGTTCCGTAGCTCGTTTTTGTCGTACTTTTTCAACGCTTTCAGCTGCGGGGGTGCCAATTTTAGAGTCCTTGGACACAGTGGCGGAAACATCGGGCAACGTCGTTATTGAAGAGGTTATTTTGAGTTGTAAGGATTCGATCAGCCAAGGTATGACGTTAACGCAACCGTTGGAGGAAAGTAAAATATTCCCCATTATGGTGACGCAGATGATTTCTATTGGTGAGCAAACAGGTAGTTTGGAAGAAATGTTATCAAAGATTGCTGATTTTTATGAAGAAGAAGTGGATGTGGCAGTGGATGGTATGACTGCTTTGATGGAACCGATTATTATGGCTTTCTTGGGTGTCGTGATTGGGGGTTTGGTGATTGCCATGTATCTACCTATCTTCCAAATGGCATCGGTTGTATAAAGTCATTGGGGAAGTGCCTATTCCTCGTGAACACTTCAATAGCCTTTTCCTTGCATAAACCATGACAATACAGTTGGAAAATCGTAGCCACTTATTACAACTATTGTTGTGGCGTGGCATGGCGATGATACTGGTTTTATTCATGGTAAACTGGTTTTCTTTGCCTGATATTGGCATGGATACCAATAAAATTCTGGCGTATATAGCATTGCTGTTTGTCGTATTTGCGATATTCCAGAGCTTTTGTTTTCGCCGTCAGTGGCCTGTAGGCATTCAACTATTTTTCCAGTTTTTTTCAGATATATTATTGGTTACATTGTTGGTATTTGCTACGGGAGGCTATGAAAGCCCTTTCGTTTTATTGTTTGGTTTGGTGATTGTGGCAGCGGGTACACAAGCAGAAGTATTGTTGGTGTTAAGTATTGCGGTGCTTGCCTGCATGGGCTATTTGGCAGCTATTTATAGTTTTGCATGGTCGCAACATGTGTTATTGCCAGCGGATGCAACATTAACACTTCTTTTGCAAACATCGGTTTTGTTGTTGGTGGGTGGCGTTATGGCAGTGATTTCACGCCGTCATGCTACATTAAGTGACAAAAGCCGACGCGCAGCTCAAAAACATCAGGGTTTTCAGGTGCTACACACGCGTTTGATGGCATCCATGCAAGAAGGTGTGTTGGTTTTAGATGAGGATTTAACTATTCGGGATAGTAACCCTGCTGCGTGTGCTATGCTTCATGTATCAGAGGATTCATTGTTAAAGCTTAGCGAGTTGCCGTCTTTTCCGCAGCGAGTTGTGCGTTTTTTACAACAGCGAAATGAACAAGAAAGCTATCGCTGTGAATGGCAGCAGGATACATCCGAATATTTGATAACAGTGGGCAAATTTCCAGAGTTATATGCGGGTGCTTGCTGGTGGTTAACATTGGTTGATGTGAGTGAATTGCGTGGTTTGGAAAAGGAAGTTGCTGAGCACCAGAAATTAGTAGCGATGGGACGTATGGCAGCAATGTTGGCGCATGAGCTGCGAAACCCCATGCAAACTATTGCCCAAGCAGTTGAGCTGGTGACACGTGTGCAGGAAAAACAACAGGTTGATATTCAGCGTATTGTGAGTGAAGAAATATTGCGCCTCAATCGTTTGGTTGCGGATATGTTGGATTATACCAAGCCGTTAACACCCAAAGCAAAAGATATTGAAGCCTTTGATTTACTACTTGCATCGGTTGAGCTGATAGATTCCGAGCAAAAATATTTTATTGATTTAATATGCGATGTGGGTGTGTTGCACATTGATGGTGATCATATGCGTTTGGTCTTGGATAATTTGTTGCGTAATGCTGTGTTATCAAGTCCTGCACCTCACTCGGTATCGGTGCATGCATCAGAGAGTGCGGGGCATTGGCAGTTTGTTGTATGCGATCATGGTGATGGTATTCCGGAGTCAATACGCGCTCATCTTTTTGAGCCTTTTGCTTCGCAGCGAGAAGGTGGGACAGGTTTGGGATTGGCAACGGTATGGCAGGTGTGTCAAGCCAATCAGTGGCACATTGATGTAGAAAGCGATGCCGAAACAACAACATTCCGTGTACGGTCTGATAGTACAGGGCGGGAGAAACATGGCTGATATTTTATTGGTGGAAGATGAGGCGAATGCGCGACAAGTATTGTCTTTAAACTTAGAATCTATGGGGCATTTGGTCACCCCATGTGGTGGCGTGGACGAGGCTGCGACTGCTTTATCATCCAGCTCTTTTGATGTGGTTTTGACAGATTTACGCATGAATGATTGTGATGGCGGTTTGGAAGTGGTGCGTATGTCAGCAGAGCATTGTCCTCAGGCGCAGGTATTATTACTAACAGCCTATGCAAGCTCTGAAACCGCAGTAGAAGCCATGCGTGAGGGTGCATTTGATTATTTAACCAAACCCGTTTCAAGTGAAGAGTTAGGTAGTGCTGTTGAGCGGGCTTTATCTGCTACGATAGATGAACAAACAGAGCCTGCTAAAGCAATAGCTTCGACAAAAATAAAAAAGAAAAATAACCATTCACCGCTAGAGAAAGATGATGTATTGGTAGCCCATTCAGATGTGATGCAACGTGTGAAAGAGCGCCTTTTACGTGCTGCCAAACGTGATTTCACAGTATTGATCTCTGGTGAGTCGGGCACTGGCAAAGAGCTTGCAGCACGTTTTGTTCACCAGCATTCTTTACGGTGTGATGAGCCTTTTGTGGCGGTACATTGTGGGGCTATTCCTGAAGGGTTATTTGAATCTGAATTATTTGGTCATCGCAAGGGGGCATTTACCAGTGCTGATGCTAATCGCACGGGGCTGATTGAATCGGCACAGGGTGGCACGTTATTTTTAGATGAAATTGGTGAGATGCCACTGAATATTCAAGTGAAGTTATTGCGTGTATTGCAGGAGAAAAGCTTTCGAGCTGTGGGTGCAGATGAGGAGCAAGTGGCAGATGTAAGAATTGTGGCTGCAACCAATCGTGATTTGGCAGAAGAAGTGAAACAGGAAAGGTTTCGTGAGGATTTGTTTTATCGCTTGAATGTTGTGCCTGTGCATATGCCCGCTTTACGGCAGAGACGTGAAGATATGCCTGATTTGGTTGCGGCATTGATTAAACGGGCAGGTGGCAATGTTGATGTGCCTGATGGTTGCATGAAAAGACTGATGAAGCTGCCACTATTGGGTAATGTTCGAGAGTTGGAGAATTTATTGCAACGCTTGATTGCATTGTCGGATGACCATGAATTGGATGTGTCATTGTTGGATGATTTTTATGCATCCAAGGATGCCAGTAGTATGAGTTTGGAAGCTATGCAGCGCGCTGACAGTAATTTGGATGAAGTTGTTGAAGGTTTAGAGCGAGAGTTCATTTCGGAAGCTTTAACGGAAACAGGTGGCAATGCGACACAGGCAGCAAAATTATTGGGCATTAGCTTTCGCTCGATACGCTATCGTATGAAAAAGCTTGGCATGAAAGGCAATTAATATGGATGTGCAAAGTTTTGTTATTGTGATGTGTGGTGTTTTGGGCTTGATGGTAGGCAGTTTTTCCAATGTTTGTGTGTATCGTATTCCGCGTGGGGAATCGGTGGCATTTCCCGGCAGCCACTGTCCAACATGCAATCATGATATCGCTTGGTATGATAATATACCTTTGCTCTCATGGCTTATTTTGGGTGGAAAATGTAGACATTGTAAAGGTAGCATTTCAGCACGCTACCCCTTTTTAGAAGCGTTGATGGGCATCAGTTGGGCATGGCTAGCATATCACTATGGCTTTAGCCCCGTATTATTACAGTCTATTGTCTTGATTAGCCTATTATGGATTTTGACACTGATTGACCTTGAGACAGGTTTATTGCCCAATGTGCTAACCTTTCCTGGCATGATTGTAGGTTTATTATTTGCGTGGTGGTTTGGTTTTTTTGTTGATGCACTGATTGGTACAGTAGCTGGTTATGGCGCATTTTGGTTGGTGGCACGCCTTTTCTTGCTCGTTACAGGGAAAGAAGGCATGGGTTATGGTGACTTTAAATTACTTGCCATGCTTGGCGCCTTTATGGGCTGGCAAGCACTGCCATTTATTGTGTTTGTATCGTCTTTTGTGGGGGCGATTGTTGGTATCATTTACCTAAAAATTGCCAACAAAAATCGCCATGCTGAAATTCCGTTTGGTCCTTACTTGGCATTGGCGGGTATATTGTGGTTTGTGTGGGGAGAGCAGTTTTTACAATGGTATATGGTGCTAATCATGGGTCAGCAAGGTTGATGATATGATGCAAACAAACACACGAGCCATTGCTTTAACAGGTGGCATTGGCAGTGGTAAAAGTACGGTTGCCAAGATGTTTGCTGATATGGGGGTGCCCGTTCTTGATTTGGATGTTGTGGGGCGAGACATGCTTGCTAGCCCAACGGTTCAATCTGCATTGCTGGATACGTTTGGTTCAGGTATTCAAAATGAGCAAGGTGGTATTGATAGAAAGCTGTTGGCGACACAGGCTTTTTGTGATGCGAAACAAACAGCACGTTTGAATGCTATTTTACACCCTGAAATCGTCGCTTTTGAGCAACAGTGGCTAAAACAACAACATGCCCCTTATGCCATTATTGAGGCATCGGTAGTGTTGGAATCAGGTGGCATATCGCGTATGGATGCTCTGATTGTTGTGCTTGCAGATAAAACATTGCGTAAAAAGCGTGTTTTAACACGTGGCAAGCAGGATGAGGCAATGTTTAAGCAAATTATTGAGCGTCAATGTGATGATGATATGCGGCGTAAATATGCGAATTATATTTTGCATAATGATAGTTCTTTGGAATCCTTACAGCAGCAAGTCATACAGCTATCCGAGCAACTTATGAAGGAGTCTTTATGATGACATCATTTTACCCACCACAACGTACATTGATGGGACCAGGTCCTTCGGATGTACATCCGCGTATTTTAGCTGCGATGGCTAGACCAACGATTGGGCATCTTGACCCTTTGTTTGTAACGATGATGGATGAAGTGAAAGCTTTATTACAATATGCATTTCAAACAGAAAATGAATTAACCATTGCAGTATCAGCGCCGGGATCTGCGGGGATGGAAACATGTTTTGTGAACCTTCTTGAGGCTGGTGATACGGTCATTGTTTGCCAAAACGGTGTGTTTGGCGGACGCATGAAAGAAAATGTCGAACGCTGTGGTGCGATTGCGATTATGGTGCAAGATGAGTGGGGTCGGGCATGTGATGCGAATAAGCTGGAAGATGCGCTTAAAGCACATCCAGAAGCACGCTTTGTTGCATTTGTGCATGCAGAGACTTCAACGGGTGCAGTTACGGATGTTAAAGCCATGTGTGACATCGCGCATAGGTATGATTGTTTAACGATTGTGGATGCGGTGACATCGCTCGGTGGCATCCCACTTTATGTGGATGATTGGGGTGTGGATGTGGTGTATTCGGGCACACAAAAGTGCTTATCTTGCACACCGGGTTTATCACCCGTGTCATTCAATGCTGCTGCTTTGGATGTGATTAAAAGTCGTAAAACAACAGTGCAAAGTTGGTTCTTAGATTTAAATTTAGTGATGGGTTATTGGGGTACTGCAAGCAAACGTTCCTATCACCACACAGCGCCAGTGAATGCACTCTATGCTTTGCATGAATCACTCTTATTACTTAAAGAAGAAGGGCTTGAGCAGGCATGGGCTCGGCATCAGCAACATCATCAGGCTCTAAAAGCAGGTATTGAGGCTTTGGGTTTGGATTTTGTTGTGCCTGTAGCCGAGCGTTTGCCACAACTTAATGCTGTGTGCATTCCTGAAGGTGTGGATGATGGTGAAGTGCGTCGCCTTTTACTTGAGGATTATCAATTGGAGATTGGTGCAGGATTGGGCGTGATGGCAGGTAAAGTCTGGCGAATTGGTTTGATGGGTTATGCCTGTCGTAAAGAAAATATTTTTAAATGTTTATCTGCGCTGGATGATGTATTGGCACGTTTGCATGCGCCTGTGAATCATGGTGTTGCCATCGCAGCGGCAAGAGCTATTTACGCATAATAAATAGTTGATTTACGGTAACTATTCAGTTTACCGCTGATTGACCCAAGCTCTGCGTTGAAAAAATGCTCACGTACAGGAAGTAAGCTGTGCTTTTTCGTCTTGATTTTGAGTCAATCAGCGGCAATTTGAACAGTTACGATTTACGAAAAGAAAAACCTTTGTCACAATGCGGGATATGACTCAGACAACTTCCGCTAAAATTCTTGATGGCAAGGCGCTTGCCGAACGTATGCGCACAGCTATGCATGATGAATCTGCAAGCTTATTACAAAAACACGGTCGTGCGCCAGGCTTGGCTGTGATTCTTGTTGGCAGTGACCCAGCTTCGCAGGTGTATGTTAAAAATAAAAAAATTGGCTGTGAAAAAGCTGGTATTGTTTCATTTTCTTATGAATTGGATGCAGCAACGACGCAGCAACATCTGTTGGGTTTGATTAGTGAGTTGAATGCTGATCCCAAGGTGGACGGTATTTTGGTGCAGCTCCCTGCACCAGCGCACATTCATTCGGATGCAATTCTAAGTGCCATTGACCCAAGCAAGGATGTGGATGGTTTTCATCCTTACAATGTTGGCTGTTTAACGGTTCGCCAGCCTACATTACGCTCTTGCACACCCTATGGCTGTATGAAGTTACTGGAAGAAACAGGGCAGGATTTACACGGTAAAGAAGCGGTGATTGTTGGCGCTTCAAATATTGTTGGGCGGCCGATGGCAATGGAGCTTTTATTGGCTGGTGCGACGGTCACAGTTTGTCATCGTTTTACAGAAAATCTTCAAAGCCATGTTGAACGCGCCGATATTGTGGTTGCGGCAGCAGGGAAACAGGGCTTGATTCAGGGTGAATGGATTAAAAAAGGTGCAACGGTTATTGATGTGGGTATTCATCGTCTTGAAGATGGTTCGTTGACGGGGGATGTTAATTTCTCAGAAGCATCCAAACGCGCAGCTTGGATTACCCCTGTACCAGGCGGTGTAGGACCTATGACCATTACCATGCTACTTGCCAACACTATTCAGGCATTTAAAGCGCATGTGGGAGGTGAAGGTTGAGTAAGTTAATGAAAACGCCCCTGTTTAATGCGCATGTCGCACTGGGCGGGAAAATCGTGCCTTTTGCAGGCTATGAATTACCTGTGCAGTATAAACATGGTGCTTTGAAAGAATACACAGCAGTGCGTGAGGGTGCAGCAGGTATCTTTGACATCACGCATATGGGGCAAGTCCGTGTGGAAGGTGTGGGCGCATTGGATTTCTTACAATATGTGACTACCAATGATGTATCCAAGCTGGTTGATGGGCAGGTGCAATATTCTGCGTTGTTGAATGAGCAGGGTACATTTATTGATGATATAACGACTTACAGAATCAGTGATCAAGCCTATTATCTCTGCATTAATGCTGCCAATCGCCATAAAGATGTAGCGCACTTGCAAAAAGAAGCTGCAAACTTTGATGTTACCGTAACCGATGAGTCCGATGACACTACATTGTTGGCATTGCAAGGTGCAAAAGCACAAGCTGCATTGCAAACAATTACAGATATGGATTTGGAAAGTATTGGCTATTACAAGTTTGCCAGAGGAAAAATAGGCAAGGCTGGCGGGATTATTTCACGCACAGGTTATACAGGCGAAGATGGTTTTGAGATTTATATGCCTAATGCGATTGCAGTCAGTGTATGGGATGCGTTGTTAGAGCAGGGTGCTGTACCGATTGGTTTGGCGGCGCGTGATATGTTGCGTACTGAAATGGGTTATGCGCTTTATGGGCATGAAATTTCCGATGCAGTGACACCTGTTGAAGCCAAGTTGATGTGGATTACCAAGCTTGATAAAGGTAATTTTATTGGGCAGGCAGCAGTTGAAGCGCGCAAAGCTGAGGGAGCTAAAAAACGTTTGATTGCATTGAAACTTATCGAACGAGGCATTCCCCGCGAACACTATAAAGTGTTTGTGAATGGTATTGAAAGTGGTGAAGTGACATCAGGTATGCATTCGCCTATGGCGGGCGGTGTGGCACTGGCGTATGTGATGCCTGAGCATGCAATTGAAGGTGATGTGAGCATTGAAATTCGTGGCAAACAAGTAGCCGCCGAGCGTACATCTTTGCCATTTGTAAGAAGTAACGTTAAAAAGTAAGTAACTATTAAGCTTACCACTGATTCGCCCACGCTCAGCGTTGAAAAATGCTCATGTACAGGAGTACGCTGCGCTTTTTCGTCTTGATCTTGGGTAAATCAGCGGCAATCTAAACAGTTACAAAAGTAAAATGAATTGAGGGAGGGGATATGAGTATTCCTGCGGATTTAAAATATACCAAAGAACATGAATGGGTGCGCATCGAAGGCGATGTAGCGACCTTTGGTGTGTCTGATCATGCGCAAGAAGCTTTGGGCGATATTGTGTTTGTAGAATTGCCTGAAATCGGACGCACTGTGGATGCGGCGGAAGCTTATGCCGTGGTTGAATCTGTAAAAGCAGTCTCTGATGTGTATGCACCTGTGGCAGGTGAAATTATTGAAGTGAATGAAGCACTTGAAAGTGAGCCCGAAAAGGTGAATACCGAGCCTTACGGCGCAGGTTGGATTGCCAAGGTGAAGATGTCAGGCAATGCGGACGAATTGATGTCTGATGATGAATATGCCACATTTTTAGAAGAATAAATAAGAGGCAATCTGAACAGTTGTGAGCTATGTAAATGCGCATACTGAATAGCGACTCAAGTCGCGTTGCAAATACCTAGCGATTGAGTAACAATAAATACCACTAAGCATATGAGGGCGTGCGGTTTTTGCCTCCTTTTAGGCTTGTGGTTTGAGAGTGAATGATGAGATTTTTACCCCATACGGATAGCGATAGAGATACCATGCTTGAGGCGATTGGCATGGATGTTATGTCCGACTTATTTGCTGATATTCCCAGTGAATTTCATCTTGAGCAAGATAGCTTAGATTTACCTGATGCTTTATCGGAAGCAGGTATTGTGCGTAAATTTACGCAAGCATCTGAGCAAAATAGGCATGCTGGCAATACCCGTTGTTTCTTGGGCGGTGGTACGTATCACCACTTTGTGCCTGCGGTGGTGGATTATGTCATTTCTCGCGGTGAATTTTTAACGGCATACACACCTTATCAGCCTGAAATCTCGCAAGGTACCTTGCAAACTCTGTTTGAATTTCAAACCATGATTGCGCGTTTAACGGGTATGGATGTATCCAATGCCTCGATGTATGAAGCGGCAACAGCAACGGCTGAAGCAGCTTTGATGGCACGTCGTATTACACGTAAATCCAAAGTGGTGATGGCAGGCTCCGTGAACCCGCGTTACCGCTCGGTAACACAGAATTACCTTTCTCGCCTTGACGGTGAATATGTTGAAGTTGCAACGCATGATTTTAGTACAGATGTGGATGCAATCATTGCTAGCATTGATGAAGATACGGCTTGTGTGATTGTGCAATACCCTGATTTTTATGGCTCAGTGTATGATTTAGCTGAATTACGCCTTGCTTGTGATGCGGCAAAATGCCTAATGGTGATTGCGTTCTCTGATGCCTCGGCTTTTGCATTGATTCAATCGCCTGGTGAATGTGGGGCAGATATTGCCGTGGGTTCAGGGCAATCGTTGGGTATTCCGATGGGTTTTGGTGGTCCACATTTAGGGCTACTTACCTGCAAACAAAAATATGTGCGTCAAATGCCAGGGCGTGTGTGCGGCATGACTACCGATGCCGATGGAAAACGTGGATTTGTACTAACGTTATCGACGCGTGAGCAACATATCCGCCGTGAAAAAGCGACATCCAATATTTGCTCCAATCAGGGTTTGATGTGTACAGCCGCCGCAACATATATGACTTTGATGGGTGATGAGGGCTTAAAAACAGTGGCAACACGTTCGGCAGCAGCATTGCATCATTTATTATCCAATTTACCCAAGCATGTAACGGCTGCGCAAGGTGCTAGGTACAATGAAACGGTGTTAAGTTTTGTAAGCGAAGAAAAACGCAGTGCATTTTTAGTGGAGGCGCGTAAGCGTGACATGTTTGCTGGTATTCCGTTGGAGCAACTGGATACGAAGATGGCTTCGAATCATTTGCTTGTCAGCACCACTGAAATGATTGAAGAGGCAGATATTCAAGATTATTTGGTGGCATTGGAGGTGGCAGCATGAGCACAGCGCATACTTCCAATACATACTCTGCTGTTGGCGGTATTCAGCATGAAGAAGCATTATTATTTGAACACGCCCATGAAGCCTCTGAAGCCATCAGTTTGCCCGGTGTTCAGGGTGATATTTCGGCTGAATTAAGTGCTTTTTCGCGTCAAGAACCAGCCAATATTCCGGGTTTATCTGAGCCTGAAACGGTGCGTCATTTTGTGCGTATGTCACAATGGAATCACGGCATTGAAACGGGTTTTTATCCACTTGGTTCTTGTACAATGAAATATAATCCACGGGTCAATGAACAAGTTGTGCGTTTATCAGGACTAGCAAATATTCACCCTGATCAACCTATGGATAGTGTGCAAGGCGTGTTGGCATTGCTGTATGAATTGCAGGAATGGCTGTGTGAAATCGCAGGCTTTTCAGATGTCACCTTGCAACCTGCTGCAGGCGCACATGGCGAATTAACGGGCTTGATGATGATTCGCGCATGCCTTGATGCACGTGGCCAGCAACATCGCAAAAAAGTATTGGTTCCCGATTCTGCGCATGGCACCAACCCTGCATCAGCAGCATTGTGCGGCATGTATTGTGTGGAGCTTAAATCAGGTGCTGATGGACGTATTGATTTGGATGAATTGAAGAAGCATCTCGATGATGATGTTGCAGCGTTGATGATGACCAATCCGAATACGGTAGGTGCATTTGAGTCAGATGTGAAAGAAATCTGTCAGTTGGTGCATGATGCGGGTGGTTTGGTCTATGGCGATGGTGCAAACTTGAATGCGCTTGTTGGCATGGCACGCCCCGGTGATATGGGCATTGATTGCCTGCATATTAATGTGCATAAGACCTTTTCCACACCGCATGGTGGCGGTGGACCAGGTGCAGGGCCTGTGGTGGTGAATGATACCCTTGCGCCCTATTTGCCAGTACCGCGTATTGTCAAAGAGGGTGAGACATATCGCATTGAAACACAGGATGAAAAGTCTTGTGGAACAGTGTTAGGCTCGATTGGGCAAGTTGGGGTTTTACTCCGTGCGCATGCTTACATTGCCGCTTTTGGTAAGAATCATTTGCATAAAATCGCGCAAGATGCCGTGCTTAATGCGAATTATGTGCTTCACCGCCTTCAAGATGCTTATCACGTGCCGTTTAAAGGTTTGTGTAAACATGAGTGCTTGCTCACAGATGAATTTCAAAATAAACATGGCATTAAAACACTGGATGTTGCCAAACAATTGATTGATTTGGGTTTCCATCCGATGACGATTTACTTTCCGCTGATTGTGCATGGTGCCATGCTTATTGAGCCGACTGAAACCGAATCCAAAGCAACCTTGGATAGCTTTTGTGATGCGATGTTAGAGATTGCAGAGCAATGTGAGGCGGGCGATACACAAGTATTGCATGATGCACCGATGAAACCCATTCGCAGGCGTTTGGATGAAACACAAGCTGCACGTAAACCTGTATTGGTTTGGTCGGATTGATGTGTGAATGCATGAAGTTAAATGCAGCCTTTGGGAGATGATGCGTGGATGGATAAGATCTCGGCTTTATTTGGAAAGGACTTGAGGCCAAAGGAGCGAGGGTCGAAGGAAGGTAATGAAGTGTATTTAGTAAACTGTCACCGTAATTGGATTCGTAAGGGGCGAGCCATGTAGTTACTCTAAGCAACACAATTCAACTTTCAAGACCTGACCCCGATGCTCACTATCGATTATGTCCGAACGAGCGCCTTGTTAGGCGATTTACTCATTTTTTAGCCTTGTCGTTTCGTTTCTCTATAGCTTCACGCTTATTTTCAGGTAGTTTGCCATATAACTCCTCGACTTTTTTAGGGTGACTTATCATCTGGTCTACAATTGAATTAATTAATAACAGAAGTTGACTGGCTGTATCTCTATCATCGTTTAAATCAATGATACCAGGATGTACTGCCTCATTACCTATGACTCGGACTATATCTAATGATTTTTGAACAAGTGGGTTTAATCCTTTAGAAACAAGACTTGCAATGTCGTCATCAATGTTTTTACCTTTTTCGCCTAAATGCATACATAGCTTTTGAACACATAATCGAAGAAGCGCAGCCGCCCCTCTTGGTGATTCGCTAAGTATTCCACGCGCTTCCTCATAATCGCGAGTAATATGATCTGGTAAGTCAGGGTTCGGATGAGCACCTAGCTTTTCATTTGGAAATATAAGGTTATCATGCAACCACACTGCAACTTTGTTGCAGTTGTAACACCTGCTTAGATTTAGGTTATGGACGTTGTTGTAAAAGTATTGACCATTGTTTTTTTCTAAAAATACAAGGCCACGGTCCATTTTCTCGCACCATTCAAGAAATTCTTGTTTGTTATTATCAGGGATATTCGTGTCACTAGATATATGGTTTCGTATTTCTTCATTGGGGATAACAGGCGTAGCATTTTTATCTCGAGGATTAGCGAACACCTCAAACCAGTACTGAGTTGTATATGCCCCACAATGTGGGCAATCAAACGCGGTTTCAGATATTGATGGAGGTGTCGGTTCTTTTGGCATTGCTGTTTCCTATGAATTACGGTGACAGTTTACTGAATACACTAATTAGATAATGCACAACAACTTTCTTATACTACCCACACTTAGAATGACCACATTCAAGGCACGTATCGCAATTATCCATACGCACGAGACTCATGGCGGCGCATTTCGGGCATTGCATGGCATTGCTTAATGCAGAATCGCCGAGCTTTTCTTTGATCTTCTGCTTTTTGGCTTCAAGTTCAGGCGTATTTAACATGCCTTCCATCAGTCCAATAGAAATCAAATGCTGTTGAATAACTTCGCCAATTTCAGCCACAAGTGATGGCATATATTTACCACCTTTCTTGAAATAACCACCTCGCGGATCAAACACAGCCTTGAGTTCTTCTACAAGGAAGGTGATATCGCCGCCTTTGCGGAAAATAGCAGAGATAACACGCGTTAGTGCCACAATCCACATGAAATGTTCCATATTTTTTGAGTTAATGAACACTTCAAAAGGTTGGCGATGTTCATTGGCGTGTCCTTTATTGATCACAACATCATTGATGGTGATATACATGGCATGTTCAGAATCAGGTGTTTTAATTTTATAGGTGCTGCCTTCAAGCACTTCATCGCGCTCAAGGAGCGGGGCAATGGCGGTGACATTGTCTTCTTTTTCATCTTCTTGAGGTTTGGCAACTTCATAGGCTGTAATTTTCTTTTCGATTTTAATGCTCATATTTTTCCTCCACGAACAGCAAGCAATGTTTCAAGCCGTCGATGTAATTTGTGCAATGATCCAGAACTTTTTCTTGGAGCACTGATTGATTTCTTTTGTGTGTCAGTATCACCATTGGGATTCACTGAAACGGATGATAATGATGCCATCACCCACAGATTGATTGGCGGAAACTTAAGTTCCGCCCAGCGAACGCTAAACTCTGAGGAGAGTTTAGAACTTGCCATAATATCCTTCTTTCAATGCGTCGAATAAGTTGGCAGCCGTATGCATTTCACCATCATATTCAATTTCTTGATTGCCTTTGGCTTCAACGACCGTTCCATCATCCAAAGTGAATTTGTATGTGGTATTTTCCAAATCTTCTTCTTTCACCAATACCCCTTGGAATACTTCAGGGTTAAAGCGGAACGTGGTGCATCCTTTTAAGCCTTTATCGTAGGCATACATATAAATATCTTTGAAATCTTCATATGGGAAATCAGTGGGTACATTGGCAGTTTTTGAAATAGATGAATCAATCCATTTCTGTGATGCAGCTTGAATATCCACATGTTGTTTGGGTGTGACGGCATCGGCAGAGATGAAATAATCAGGCAATTTCGTATCTTCATCTTCGCTAAATGGCATCGCTTCAGGATTAATAAGCTCACGGTATGCCAATAGTTCATAGGAGAATACATCAATCTTTTCTTTGGACTTTTTACCTTCACGAATCACATTGCGAGCATAATGGTGTGAAAAGGATGGCTCGATGCCATTGGAGGCATTGTTTGCCAAACTGAGTGAGATGGTGCCTGTTGGCGCAATCGATGAGTGATGGGTAAAGCGGCAACCTTTTTCAATCAACGCTTCAACCAATGCTTTATCTTCTGGGTTGCCTGTTTGTAAAAACTGCTGCATATAAGAAGAATATTTCGCCCATAAAATACGCGCTTTTATTCTATCACCAACTTTGATGCCGTCATCCGCCATTTCAGGGCGTTTTGCCATGATTTCAGGGGTGATTTGAATATCTTCATTCATGATGGGGGCAAGACCTTTTTCTTCGCCCAGTTGTAAGCCTGTTTCAAAGCCTGTGCGTGCTAATTCATAGGAAACTTTTTCAGTAAATGCCAAAGATTCTGCTGAACCGTACTGACAGCCCATCATGGTCAGTGTGGAACCCAGACCAAGATAGCCCATGCCATGGCGACGTTTGGATAGAATCTCGTTACGTTGATTTTCCAGTGGTAAACCATTGATATCAACAACATTATCTAACATACGGGTAAAGATTGCGACGACTTCTCGGTAAGTATCCCAATCAAATTCAGCTTCTTCAGTGAAAGGATTTTTTACAAACTTGGTAAGATTAATTGAGCCAAGTAAACATGCGCCATACGGTGGTAGAGGCTGTTCACCACAAGGGTTGGTAGCGCGAATATCTTCGCAGAACCAGTTGTTGTTTTTATCATTCACTTCATCAATCAAAATAAAACCAGGCTCGGCATAATCATAGGTCGATGCCATAATCACATCCCAAAGGCGTTTGGCTTTGATGGTGCGATAAACCTTACAAGCGATTTCGGCCTTATCATTGCGCACAACATTGTTTTTGAAATGTGGTAAGTGTCGCCATACGATGGTGTTTTCAGGGTCATCAATTTCAGATTGATTGGCTGGGAAAATGAGCTGCCAATCACCATCTTGTTTCACGGCTTCCATAAAATCTTTGGTAATCAGGCAGGATAGATTAAATTGACGTAATCGTCCGTCTTCACGCTTGGCTTTGATGAAATCAATCACATCGGGATGCGAAATATCAAATGTGCCCATTTGTGCGCCACGACGACCACCCGCAGAGGATACGGTAAAACACATTTTATCGTAAATATCCATGAATGATAAAGGCCCAGATGTATAAGCGCCCGCACCAGTCACATAGGCACCCTTTGGGCGCAAAGTGGAAAATTCGTAACCAATGCCGCAACCTGCTTTAAGGGTTAAACCAGCTTCTTTGACCATGGATAAAATACCATCCATAGAATCAGGAACGGTACCCGATACCGTGCAATTGATGGTGGAAGTTGCTGGCTTGTATGCCTCTGCACCCGCATTGGACATGATGCGACCCGCTGGAATAGCACCATGCGCCAACGCCCAAACAAAACGGTTGTGCCAATATTCTTGTTTACCTGCTTCTTCGACATTTGCCAAAGCTTTGGCAACACGAGACCAAGTATCAGCAAGTGTGGCATCGACTGCTTCACCCGCTTTATTCTTTAAACGGTATTTCACATTCCAAATATCTTCACTGGCTGGTTGTAAAGTAACTTCTTTTTCAGAAATTGTTTTTTGTACAGCAGAGGACTGAAGTTGCGAGCTCATAAGGGTAATCTCCATGTGGTATTCAATAAAAATACTGAAAACAGGTACAGTTTATCAGCGTCGGCTGTTGCCATCATCGTATGAAGCAAACAGCGTTGAATGAATCACTTGCAGCCAAGCTTAGAACACCATATCTTGGGTGTCAAATAATTTTAAGTACATTTTATAGTGCCAATCTTGCACAATTCATCCACTATTTATACATGTTTTACACACAGCTTATGCACAGGAACAGTGTGGTTTTTCAGGGAAGCGGCAATGAACGCCATGTGTCATCTTGAGCGAAGTCGAAAGATCGTTGTCTTCAAGATATTGTGAAATGGTCCCCTCCACTTCGGTCGAGATGACATCTTTAATCTGCCTAAGTCCGACGGATTTCTAGAACTTAGTTCAGGCTGCTGTTAGCTTGCTTGCCATGAATCAGCAAACAAATCAGCAAACGCATTTTGGTTATGAAACCGTCTCAGTAAACGAGAAAGCTGGCAAGGTGATGGGTGTTTTTTCATCGGTTGCGAGCAAGTATGATATTATGAATGATGCCATGAGTGGAGGCATGCACCGATTATGGAAGTGTCGCATGCTTTCGATGTCAGCGGTGCGCTCTGATAGCGTGGCCTTGGATGTTGCTGCTGGTTCTGGAGATATTGCCATTGGGCTGCTCAAAAAAATGCGTAAAGGTGGTGAACATCAAGGACGTGTCGTATTGACCGATTTGAACGGTCCGATGTTGGCAGAAGGTGCACGTCGTGTGGTAGATGAAGGTTATTTGCCAGGGGCTGCTGATTGTATTCAATCCGATGGCACCAAGCTCCCGTTTGCTGATAATAGTTTTGATTCTGTGACCATTGCTTTTGGTATTCGTAATTTTGTTGATATTGATGCGGGCTTGGCAGAATTTTATCGTGTTTTAAAATCAGGCGGGCAATTTATGTGCCTTGAATTTTCCAAGCCTGTATTGCCATTATTGGATGTGGTGTATGATGCGTATTCGTTTAATGTGATTCCTGCTATGGGCGAGCTGATTACAGGTGATCGGGACTCTTATCAGTATCTTGTTGAATCGATTCGCCGCTTTCCTGATCAACAACGCTTTGAACGTATGATTAGCCAAGCTGGTTTTGATTTGGTGCGCCATGAAAATATGACAGGTGGCGTGGTTGCATTGCATCGAGGTTATAAAGTATGAGTGTGATGTTTCTACCACTGCGTTTGATTCCATTACCTGTGCAATGTGTGGTGATGTCATCCGTGTTGGACTTGGCATTTTCGCGTGATGCGAATTTGAATGAGCATTTGGATGGCCTGAACGGCAAGGTTTTCCGTATTCATGTGACAGATACCAATGCGGTGATGTTTTTAGGCTTTAAGTCAGGGCGGGCATGGGTACATGCTGATTGTTCAGATGAGGTGGATGTTCGCATTGAAGCGACCACGGCAGGTTTTGCACGTATGTGCTTTGCCAAAGAAGATCCTGATGATTTGGTGTTTCAACAGGTATTGAAATTATCAGGTGATTCAGAATCCATGTTGCGTTTCAAAAAATTGCTTGCTGCTGCTGATTTGGATTGGGAACGCGAGTTGCGTGCTATATTTGGTGATTTCTTTGGTATACGGGTTGCCAAAGCGGCACATGCATTGGTGGCTGCTGAAGCCAAACTTTCATCGGCTTCCAAAGCGGTTGTGCAGGATTGTCTAACGGATATGCAAACACCCAATGCTGACCGTTTACAGGCATGGCAAGCTGGTGTTGAGCAGTTATCACATCAAGTGAGCAAACTTAAAGGCAAGACCACACGCTTGGAACATCGAGTCGATGCTTTATCGCCGCAAGATAAATGAGACTGCCCAGTAAAATTCGTCGTAATCTGCGCTTGTTGCGTATTGGTTATATCTTAACAAGCCATGGCATGGCAGCGATTGCAGTACGTTTACGTTTATTAAGCCCCTACGCTTGGTTGGTACAATTATTTCGCGAAGATGCATTGCCGCATGATTTGGGAGCACAGATTCGAGAGGCGCTTGAAAAGCTTGGCCCAACCTTTATCAAATTTGGGCAAATGCTTTCCACGCGTGTTGATTTGTTGCCTTTGGAAGTCGCACTCGAATTAAAAAAACTGCAAGATGATGTGCCGCCAGCCCCCTTTGAACATGTCAAAGAGGTGATTGAGCGAACATTTAAAAAGCCCTTAACGGGTGAAGGTGGTTTGTTTGCATCCTTTGATGAACAAGCCATTGCGGCAGCATCCATTGCACAGGTTCATTTTGCAGAGTTGCATGATGGTCGTCAGGTGGCGGTAAAGGTTAGGCGCCCGCATATTCACAAAACCATTGAAGCAGATTTAGCGATTTTACGTTTACTAGCAGCGATGTTTGATCGCTATTTTCCTGAATATCGCCGTTTAAAAGCACCGTGTGTGGTCGAAGAATTTGCTACCAGTATTCGTGGGGAATTGAATTTGCGAGCAGAAGCTGCGCATGCGAGTCGCTTTGCCGAAAACTTCAAATCCCTTGATGGTGTCCGAGTTCCCGAAGTGTTGTGGGATTATACCCAAACAGAAGTGCTAACCAGCGAGCGTATTTCAGGTATTCCTATTGATGAGCATGATACATTGCGTGCGGCAGGGCATGACACATTAAATCTATGCGAGCGTGCCACCACATTATTTTTCCACATGGTATTTGAGGATGGCTATTTCCATGCTGATATGCATCCGGGCAATATTTTTGTGGCTGCCAATGGTGATATTGTGCTATTGGATTTTGGTATTGTTGGACGTTTGGACGTGCGCCCACGCCGCTATTTAGCGGATATGTTGTTGGCTTTTTTGCATGGCGATTACCGTAAAGCGGCGATGGTGCATATTGAAGCAGGGTATGTGCCGCGCGACACCAATATTTCAGCCTTTGAAGATGCTTTGCGTGAAGTTGCTGTACCTATTTTTAATCGCCCATTGGGTGAAATATCGATTGCAGAACTATTGCTGTGCATGTTTGCAGTGACAGAGCGCTTTCAAATGGAAACCCAGCCAGAGTTGCTATTGTTGCAAAAGACTATGGTGGTTATTGAAGGTGTTGCACGCGAATTGGCGGACGACATCAATATTTGGGAGCTTGCGAAACCGCTCGTGTCCAAATGGATGATGCAGCATATGGGACCAAAAGCACAACTCGAATTTATGGCAAATGATGTTAAAGATCAGTTGCATGACTGGATGGTATTGCCATCACGTATGGAGTCTGTATTCGAACACATTGAAAACACCAGTCAGACTATGAGAGATCAAAAGCCGTCGTATATCTTGCTTGTGATGGGCGCGTTATTCAGCGCATTTGGTGGTGCCGCATTGGCTGCTTATGCGATGGACATACCTGAGGCGGCTCAATGGGGCGGGTTTGTTGGCGTTGGTTTTTTATTGGCAGGCATTGTGATGATTGTACGGGCAAGATAAATCCGAATTTATGAGCAGCAGTCTGTCTGCCTGTGATAAAGATACCGCTAACTTATAGTTAAGTTATATTTAAAGAAAAACTTAAAATAGCCGATATAAACATATGCCTTTCGTTAAACAACTACCGCTTGGAATGACTCTTCTATCACTGCTTATTTTTTGGGTATTCCCATCTGATATACAGGCAGAATCCATGAATGAATGGACAATTAATATGCAGGATGAGGCAGATGGTTATGCACGGTGGTTAGATCACCCACCAAAGAATAGGTATCATTATGAGGAAGCTTTAGTTATGCGGAAGTTCATTTATACTTGTACCATGTTAAAGGCGTATTCCTCAAATGATTGGTGCGGGTCATCGTCACTCACTATGAGGTGGCTTGGATATGCTGGAAAACATGGCTTTGACCCAGAAATAAGAGGTTATAAACAAACAACCGTTGGTAATTTTCGCTTTCCCAAAAAGATTCTCAAAGAAATTAGTAAATCACTCAGTAAAAAGAAACGTTAGCTGATTGTAAAACCTTTGGCACCACGGCGCATGCCAACAGGACCAGTGCGCGTGATTTCGATAATGCCAAATTCACTAATTTTACCGAGAAAGTCATTCAATTTATCGGCAGAACCCGTTAATTCAATGATACGGTATTCATCCGAATCAGCATCAACCAGTTTCGCACGAAACTCCTCAATCAATGCATCCACTCCTGAAGATGCATGCGTTTTTACAAGTAACATTTCACGCTCAAGATGTACCATATGTGAAATATCTTCTGTTTTGATGACAGGGATCAATTTATTAAGTTGTTTCTTAATTTGCTCAATAATATTTTCATCACCACGGGTTACCAAGGTCATGCGGCTCATTGTTTCATCCAATGTTGGAGCCACGCTTAAGCTTTCAATATTATAGCCACGTGCGGAAAATAGCCCCGCAACACGTGTTAATACGCCAAATTCATTCTCAACCAGTACGGTGATTGTATGTTTCATGATAACACCATCTCATTCAATGCCGCACCAGCTGGCACCATTGGAAATACGTTTTCTTCTCTTGCCACTGCAATATCAACAAATACGAAACGATCTTTTACAGCAAAAGCTTGCTCAAGCCCTGCATCAAGTTCTGCAACCGTATCAATACGAATACCCACGCCGCCATAGGCTTCTGCAAGTTTTACAAAATCAGGCAATGAATCAAAATAGGAGTGTGAGAAGCGTGATTCGTGGAACATTTCCTGCCATTGGCGAACCATGCCCATGTAAGCATTGTTGAGCAGAATCACAACAATCGGTTGTTGATATTGAAACACTGTTGCCAATTCTTGAATGCACATTTGAATCGAGGCATCGCCTGTAAACACCACAACTTGCTCATCAGGTTTTGCCATTTGCGCACCAATCGCAGCGGGTAAACCGTAACCCATGGTTCCTAAGCCTCCAGATGTTAGCCATTGATGGGGTCTTTTTAAGCCGTAATGTTGTGCTGCCCACATTTGATGCTGTCCAACATCGGTAGTCACAATGGCATCGCCATTGGTGATGTCATGCACCTTACGAATCACTGCTTGTGGTTTGATGGCTTCATCTTCTTTTTGCTCAAAACCCAAACAATCTTTTGCACGCCACGCATCAATTTGCTGCCACCATAATTTTAAGGCTTCGCTATCGGATGATTTATTCTGATGTGCCAATTCATCCAATAATTGCTGTAATACAATGCCAACATCACCAACAATGGGTAAATCAGCATGGACATTTTTGGATATAGATGTTGGGTCGACATCAATATGAATAATTTTTGCATCAGGTGCGAAAGCATCCAGACGACCGGTTACCCTATCATCAAAACGCGCGCCAACAGAAATTAATAAATCACAATGTGAAACTGCCATGTTGGCTTCGTATGTGCCGTGCATACCAAGCATGCCGACAAAATGTCTGTCATCAAAAGGGATGCCACCCAAACCCATCAAGGTATTGGTGACAGGCATATTTAATTGCTGACTTAACTCTAGTAACAATGCAGCAGAACCTTGGGCATTCATCACGCCACCACCTGAATATAACATCGGGCGCTTGGCTGTGACCATGGCTTTGATGGCTTTTTTGATTTGTCCAGGGTGCCCTGCTGTTTTGGGCTGATAAGAGCGCATATCCACACGCTCTGGCCATTCAAATTCACAGACCGCAAAACCAATATCTTTGGGAATATCGACCACCACAGAACCTGGGCGACCTGTTGTGGCAATATGAAATGCTTGGCGGATAATTAATGCCAAATCTTCGACATGTTTTACCAAGAAATTATGTTTTGTTGCCGAGCGTGTGATGCCGACAATATCGGCTTCTTGAAAGGCATCGCTGCCAATCAATGCGGACGGAACTTGCCCTGTAAAACATACATTAGGGATAGAATCAGCATTGGAGTCTGCCAAGCCTGTAATAGCGTTGGTTGCACCTGGTCCGGAAGTTACCAAAGAAACACCACAACGACCTGAAACTCGAGCATAACCATTGGCAGCATGAAGTGCTGCTTGCTCATGGCGTACTAGGATATGTTTAAAATGATTTTGTTTAAAAATCGCATCATAAATGGGCAGCACGGCTCCGCCAGGATAACCAAAAATAGTCTCCACGCCCTCTCGTCTTAGGCATTCCACAAAGATTTCAGCACCAGTCAGTTTCATCATTCTGCCTTATAAATATGAATGGATTTGGCGTTTGTTTGCCCGTAAAAAAAGGTAATCAGACAGCCAGAAAAGGTATGCGAGCATAGGATTTGTACGGAATAAGTCAAGAATATCAACAAAATATAAATGACCCTTTGCAGGATAGTTGGCAATGGCTAGCTTAGCTGCAAAATAGATATTGAAGTCTTCCTGCATTAGGCGTTGAATGGTGTTGTGGCTTGGATGCAGACTTCATGGACATCCAGAAAGAGGTTTATATGAATCATTTACAAGAAGTTATCGAACAAGCTTGGGATACCCGTAGCGATTGGGATATGCACAATGTTGAGCCGGAAATGCGTGAAGCAGTCATCCGCGCCATTGACCTATTGGATAACGGCGGTATTCGGGTCGCTGAAAAAGGTGAAGATGGTGTTTGGAAGACCAATGAGTGGCTAAAGAAAGCCGTGTTATTGTTCTTTAAACTGCACGATAACGAAGTGATTCATGGCGGCGATACGGTTTATTATGATAAAGTGCCACAGAAGTTTGCCAATTGGGGTGAAGATATGTTCCGCAAAGGTGGCATGCGTGTTGTTCCCCCTGCAACTGTTCGTAAAGGCTCTTATATTGCGCCGAAAGTGGTATTGATGCCGTCCTATGTGAATATTGGTGCATATGTGGATGAAGGAACCATGGTGGATACATGGTCAACGGTGGGTTCATGTGCGCAAATTGGTAAGAATGTACATTTATCAGGCGGTGTAGGCATTGGCGGTGTGTTGGAGCCATTGCAAGCCACACCAACCATTATTGAAGATAATTGTTTTATCGGCGCACGCTCTGAAATCGTTGAAGGTGTGATTGTGCGCGAGGGATCAGTGATTTCTATGGGTGTATATATTGGTAAATCAACCCGCATTATTGACCGTGCAACAGGCAAAGTATCTTATGGTGAAATTCCACCCTATTCGGTGGTTGTTTCAGGCTCTATGCCAGGCGCGTCAGGTGGTCCGAACTTGTATTGTGCAGTGATTGTAAAAACAGTGGACGAAAAAACACGTTCTAAAACAGGCATTACTGAGCTTCTTCGCGAGTAAGCATTGCTTAAAAAGTTAGTGGAGGGGGGCTTATTCTTTCTTGCTTTCCCAAGAAAGGAACAAAAAAGGGAGCCCTGATTATCTGCTTATTTCCTTCACTTACAGCAAACAAAAGGGCGCGTATTACTGCGCTCTCCCTTTTGCTTGCTGAGGTTACGGCACAGCTAGGACAGGGGGGGCTTGTGGCTCTTTAGAGATTATTTAGAAAGCTTTTCTGCCAATATTCGTAATGCCCGCCCACGATGAGAGACGGAGGCTTTTTCTTCAGGTGTTGAAGATGCAAATGCCTTGTCCAGTTCAGGGCAAAAAAATAATGGATCATAACCAAAACCAGAATCTCCCACTGGTTTTTTCAGTATTTCTCCATCAACTTGAGCTTCACAGCTTAGATCTGTCGAGCTATCAGGGTATGCCAAGTGCAAAGCACAGATGAAATGGGCGCTGTGATTGTCTTTACCGTTCAAGAGCTCCA
This sequence comes from uncultured Pseudomonadota bacterium, assembly GCA_913055645.1. GTDB lineage: Bacteria > Pseudomonadota > Zetaproteobacteria > Mariprofundales > Mariprofundaceae. Next base: position 61,618 of record CAJXLC010000008.1, read on the forward strand.
GCAATTTGGCATTATTCTCGCTATCTGTAGCAGTCTCTCCTGCGAAACGTGCCGAATAAATGCCTGGCGCACCGTTTAAAACATCGACACATAAACCTGAATCATCGGCGAGTGCAGGCAGGTCATTCGCCTTAGCAAAGGCTTCGGCCTTTTTGCGAGCATTGCCCGCAAAGCAATCGGCATCTTCTTCGACATGCACAAAAGCAGTGGCATTGGCAGGGACAATTTCAATGCCTAAATCACCAAGGATTTCTGCAATTTCTTGGCGTTTTTTAGCATTATTGCTGGCAATGATAAGCTTGTTCAACATGAACTATTCAGCTCACCACTAATTTGCCCAAATTCTGCGTTGAAAAATGCTCACGTACAGAAAGTAAGCTGCGCTTTTTCGCCTTGATGTTGAATAAATCAGTGGCAATCTGAATAGTTACGTTCAACATTGAATAGCTTCCCGTTAATTGTTTTCTAACCAAGCTTTTAATTGCGTTGGGTTTCCTGAAAATCTACGACCATCGCCTGCAATAATGGTTGGCGTGCCATTAATACCAAGCTTTCTAGCCAATGCGATATTCGCGTCTATAGGGGTCTTACATGTGCCTTTTGGTAGAGATTTCCCTTTTAGCATGACATCAAGCATGGCTTCATGCTGATTTTTAGCGCACCAAATGGATTCGCTCTTTGTACGTGCATTGGGGTGAATGCTCTCTAGAGGAAATAAAAATGAATAAAATTTGATGCCTGTTGCTCCTTTGAGAGAAACTTCAAGCTTTTTGCAGTAAGGGCATTCTGGGTCTGTGAAAATCGCTACGGGTAAACCGTTGGGGTCTCCTGATACAATAGCTTGATTTAATGGTAGAGATGACCAGTCAATTTTGTTAATTTCTTGTAAGCGTTGAGCGGTTAAATCTTTTCGTTGCGCCGTATCAAAAATATGACCACTGGCGATTAAATGTTTGCCTGTACGGTCGGAATAAAAAATTTGCCCGCCTACTTTTAATTCATAAAGCCCAGCGATAGGGGATGGCTGAATAGCATCAATAGGCAATGAAGGAATATTTTCTCGAATTTGCTTGGTAATCGCTGGTGCAACATTAACGCTATCAGCCGCCCAAGCAGTGCCATTTATTAAACCTATCAATAATATGATTGCAAAACGCATAACGAACTCCTTGAATAACTTCCATCCCGCAGCATGTCGGTAGTCTGCTTAAGCTTCAAGCATCAATTGTCCTCAATATGGGTAATTTTTGCGAGAGACGTGTTTTTTTCGAGATGTTCGGATGAAAACAATGCTAGAAGTTGATTAGTCCATGATTTTTGTTGCCAATTTTGCATGCCGAGGCGGCCTCCAATAACCTTGCCATGTGCATCAATCAGAATTGTAGTGGGTAAGCCGCGCACGCCCATGTGCCCTGCTTGCGAGCTGTCGGACAATAAAGCTGGTAAATTGATATGATGTTGCTGCAAAAATACTTGTGCTGTTTCCAAGTCGTTATCTAAAGATACGGGCAATACCTTTACTTCCGGGTGTTCTTTTAGCCACGCCGACATTTCAGGCATTTCAGCTACACATGGGGGGCACCAAGATGCCCAAAAATGAACGACAATTGGCTGATTGTTATAGGCTTCAGAAAGGTTATATACCTGACCTTTATCATCCATCCATTTAAAGTCTGCGGCTTGTGCAGAGACCCCAATAAATATTGAAATTAAAACACCTAGCCATATTTTTTTAATCATACAATTGAACTCCATTTGAACTACTATGATGCTAGTGGTCGCAGAAAAATTAAAACCTTGCATGTAAGTATTTGGTTGTATGTTCATGATGTATACATGTGAATATATCATATAAACAACTCAAATAACGTATGCTAGGGTAGCCCAATGTCAACCTAAATTGATAACAGGTAGAAGACAAGGACGGAAATTCTATGAAAGCTGTGCGAGTTCAAATCAGTAAGTTTGCCCCCTATTAGAGTTGCTGCACGTATCGGACAAGGCTAAGGGTGGCGAAGCTTTCGGGAGGCTGCATGCTGAAAATACTTGGTAAATTTATTGAGCGTAAACAGCATTGGTTTGGTTATCCACTCATTGTGTTAATGTCCTTTGGCGCTTTTGTTGTAAGCATTTATCCACCAAGCTTATTTGAGCAAATTGAATACAAAATGCTGGATCAGCATTTCCTGTCTCGTGGGGCACTACCCGCGAATCAACATATTGTTATTCTAGCGGTAGATGATGCATCGCTGGCAGAAGTTGGTCGTTGGCCATGGTCGCGTAATAAGATTGCGATGCTTATTGAACGAGTCATGGGTGAATATGGTGCTGCCACCATGGGTTTAGATATTGTGTTTTCGGAAGTGCAAGAAAATCCGTTGAACGAATCATTACATTTATTATCTCAAAATGATAAATCATCGCCCGCTGTAACTGCATGGCTACAAAAAAACGTGATCGTTGGTGATATGGATACTTATCTAGCTCAAACGCTACATCGTTATGCAGACCGTATTATCACAGGATATTTCTTTTATCCTTTGAAGGAAGCAGTTCCAAAAAAAGCCGCACAACAGATTAAACAAGAGAAGAAGCATTTGCAGGCATCAGCAATGACCATTCGCATGACCCCGAATGGCATTCGTATGGTTCCATTTATGGCGGGAATAGAAGGCAATCTTCCTGCTTTTGATCTCGCAGTGGAGACGTCTGGCTTTTTCAATTTTTTTCCAGATCGAGATGGTATGATACGTCGCGTACCGTTACTCGCTCGCTATGATGATAGGGTTTACCCCAACTTTGATTTGCAAATTCTTCGTGTAGCAAAGCATTGGCCAGAATTGTCTGCCACCATTGGTGAGGATGGTGTTGAAAAAATTGTATTTAATGGGCGTGATATTAAGACTGATGCCACGGGGGCAATGCTTCTAAATCATTATGGCCCCAGTAAAACTTTTCACCATGTTTCAGCTGCTGATGTATTGCAGGGCAAGGTGGATGCATCAATTTTCAAGAATGCAATTGTCTTAATGGGTGTAACTGCAGTGGGAGTGTACGATTACCGCCCAAGTCCGTTTGATGCAATTTTTCCAGGGGTTGAAGCGCATGCTGCAACTATAGCCAATATTATCGAAGGCAGTGAAATAAGGCACCCTGATTGGGTGATTGTGACTGAAATAATAGGTGTTTTTTTCGCCAGTATTTTTTGCGGTGTCTTGGTATATCGTAGCGGAGCGATTGTGCAGAGCCTTAGTATTTTTGGCATACCAATTGCGATTTTCTTTCTCGGTGAATGGTTGTTCATAGAGTATGGCATATGGATGAAGGTGGTGTATTTGATTTTCGGGGTATTGATTACGATGCTTCCTGTTACCTTGATGCGCTATATTGTTGAGGCACGTAAGCGGGCATTTATCCATAATGCTTTTTCACATTATCTTTCTCCTGAGGTTGTCAACCAATTGGTTGTAAAACCTGAACAACTGGCGTTGGGTGGTGAAGAGCGTCAGATGACAGCAATGTTTACAGATATTGCTGCTTTTTCATCTTTTTCAGAAGTGATGAAAGCAGAACAACTGGTGCATTTCTTAAACCTCTATTTAACAGCCATGAGCGATATTATTCTTAAATCCGGTGGTACGATTGATAAGTATGAAGGTGATGCGATTATCTGTTTCTTTGGCGCTCCAGTAAACATGGAGAATCATGCAGAACAGTGTGTACGGGCAGCCCTTCAGCAACAGCAGGAGCTTGATAAACTGCGCAAGCAATGGGTCGCAGAGGGCTATCCAGAAATCCATACGCGCATCGGGATTAATAGTGGCTCGATGGTGGTTGGCAATATGGGTACTTTTGAGCATATGAATTATACTATGCTTGGTGACAATGTGAATTTGGCTAGCCGACTTGAAGGTGTATGTAAGGTATATCATATGCCGATTTTGATGAGTTCTGATGTGCATGAACAGGTGCGAGAAGTGATTGCTTGTCGGTTTATTGATCGTGTTCGTGTCGTTGGTAGATCGACACCTGTTGATTTGTATCAGCCTCTTGAAGAACTTTCAGGGCTAACTGTTGAACAGACTGCGATGATTGAGGGTTACAAGTGCGCATGGGACAAAATGACGCAGCGGGAATTTATAGCGGCGGAGAAAATCTTGGTTGGGTTAGTCAATGATTATCACGATAACGTCTCAGAAGTATTGCTTGCTCGGGTGCGAGGGTTTATGCAGATACCGCCCAAAAAAGATTGGGATGGTGTTTATAATTTAGAAAGTAAATAGTGTGCTTAGTGTGATGGGTGCAATACTTGCATTCTAAGTGCATTTTAAATATCTTATGTCTTCTATGCGCAAGCTTATCTCAACATGGATGACATGTACTTTGTTATTAATTACATGCATGCCAAGCATTAGCTTGGCTAGTGCTTGTGATATTTCTGAGCAAGCAAGCATGAATATTGAATCCATGTCTGCACAAGCGAAACTAAAGCATCATCAAGAAATGGTACAGAAAATCCATCATGTTCATATGAATAAGGATATGCAAACTTGCCGTATTGAATGTGGCTGTGGCTGTCATCATCAACTTGATAGCCTTCCGCATTTGTTATCGCCACATATTGTAACACAAACACAAACACTGCCTGAAGTAACATCACTTCAAGTATCAGAAAATTATTCATTTAGTGTATTCTATTACACACTCAAAGTCGCAGTTCCTCCTCCTAACTTAAGTTAATGGATTCGCCCGCTTCTGCCTATTTCTAGGTTTTAGAGCGGCATATACATCACGGTTAACTTAAAATAGGAGAATTTTCATGAAACATTGGAAACAATGGGTCTGTGCTGTGGCACTTACCCTTAACTTGGGCTATCTGTCCACAAATGCAGCAGCATCAGATCAGCCTGCTACGATTAAAGTCGAAAGCAGCGCACTTGAACAAATAGATCAAGTGACTGTAAAACCATCGGAACAAAGCTACACAGCAGCTGATGCCGCTGAAGTTTTAAAGTCCGTTCCGGGCGCAAATGTAAATAAAAATGGCCCCATGACTGGCATTGCACAATACCGAGGCATGTTTGGAACACGTGTGAATGTACAAGTAAATGGCTTAAATGTTGCCCCTGCAGGCCCTAACTGGATGGATCCACCACTAAGTCACTTGGCACCTGCACAATTGGAAAGTATCAGTGTGATTCGTGGTATATCACCTGTCAGTGCTGGCGCTGAGAGCCTTGGCGGCACGGTGAAAGCCAAATCAGTTACCTTGCCTTTTGCTACGGGAAATGAAATAGAATCACATGGCAGCATAACAACAGGGTATGACAGTAACAACAGTGCTTATACCGTAGGTGGGCAGTTGGGCGTTGGTTCCGATAAAAACCGACTTCAATTGCAAGGTAACTATGACAAAGGGCAAGATATGAAAGCAGGCAATAGCTTGGATATTGTCCCAACCCAATATAAGAGACAAAACCTTGGCGTGGATTTTGGGCACCAATTTAATAGCGGGGTATTGAATTTGGGTTATGGGCATGAAAACGTTGATAATTCTGGCTCACCAGCACTTCCCATGGATATTATCTTTGTGAAAGGCAACACGTATAGCATTGGTTATCAAAGCAATGATAACCTTGTGGGCACAAAGTGGCTGGCTGATATGCATTATATGGATACTGACCATCAAATGGACAATTATTCGTTGCGCAAATTCCCAGTCATGCTTGGCATGGGCTCGGCGCCTATGAAACGTTATGCTGTCACCAATGCAAAAGATTTTGCATATAACCTGCAAGCGGCTATTCCCATGAGTGCCGGCATATTAACATTGGGTACAGATGGCTGGATTGTAAAACACAATGCGGATGTATTTAATCCTGCTAGTGCTACGTTTCTCTTACAAAACTACAATGATGTCAGGCGCAATCGTTATAGCCTGTTTTCTGAATGGAAATCCTCAATCACAGAGAGTTTAGATGTGCAATTTGGTGTGCGTTATAGCCGCCTTAACATGAATTCCGGGCAAGTGACTGCCAATGGTTTTGGCGGCATGCTTGGAACACAGCTCAATGTATTGAAAAATAATTTTAATAACATCCAGTTATCTCAAAATGATAATCTTGTTGATATGACATTGCAGCTCTCCCAGCGCATTAATGACAATCTTACATTTAAAGTCGGTGGCGCTAGAAAACAACGCGCTCCCTCATACCAGGAGCGTTACTTATGGTCGCCTTTGGAATCCACTGCGGGCTTGGCTGATATGCGCACCTATATGGGTGATGTAAATTTAAGCCCTGAAACATCGTATAATATCGATGCAGGGTTTGATTGGAAATCTGAACGTGTTTACTTTACACCACGCGTGTTTTACAAACGGGTTAAAAATTATATCCAGGGCACGCCTTTAACCATTGGCGCGGCTTATAATTTCCGTGTAACGCAAGGCAATATGATTAAAGGCGGTGGATTTTGTACCGCTAACCCATCAGACCCATTCTGTGTACCTTTGCAATTCTCCAACGTCGATGCTGAGTTCTTTGGTGCCGATGCTGGCTTTGGCATCAATATCACTGAGCATATTTCACTGGATGGAAGCATGAGTTATGTGCGCGGAAAACGTAAAGATATTGCAGATAATTTATACCGTATCGCGCCGCTGAACAGCGTCATTAACCTAAGCTATTATGGTGATAGTGATTGGTCTGTCAGTGCGCAAAGTATGCTGTATGGTAAACAGGACAAAGTATCGACAACCAATAGTGAACAGCGAACAGGTGGTTATAGTGTATTCAATCTTCAGGGTCGCTAT